>NZ_JAYKBM010000002.1:0-292753 GCF_035282565.1 Parvimonas sp. D9
TATTATACTACTATTAATTTAAAAAAGCAACTTATAGGTTTCTTTTTTTGTAAAAAAAAACTGATATCTCTTCTTTAAATTTGATTAGATAAGTCATTTTATGTTATACTAATGAAGTATAAGGCTTAATACTTGCTATCTAAATCATTCTTTTGTAGCAAGCACAGTAAGTGTCCGTACACTTACGGAAAAATTGATGAAGCAGCCTTCGGGATCTGCTTCTTTTTTTATCAATTTTTAGCTTGTTAGGGAGACCCTAATACCCCCGAAATTCACACAAAGGAGGAAAATATACCTATGGCAAATAGGATACGAAATGAACGACTTGAAATTAAGTTGACCAAAGAAGAAAAAGCTCTTTTTGAGGAGAAAAGAAAGCTCGCAAGGTGCAGAAATATGAGCCACTTTATCCGCAAATGCGTTTTAGAAAAAGAAATTTATCAAATAGATTTAGAACCGTTTAGAGATTTACAAGGCTTACTTTCCAACGCAACAAACAACATCAATCAGATTGCAAAGCGAGTAAATTCGACCGGTGTTATCTACAAAGAGGACATAGGCGATATGAAAAAAGAGATTGAACATTTCTCAAAAGAACTGTGGCAAATTCATTCCTTGCTTCTAAACAGGACTTCCGGAGGTGATTAAAATTTATGGCGATTACAAAAATACACCCTATAAAATCAACCCTTCATCTTGCTATTGACTATATTGTTAATGGAGATAAAACAGATGAACAGCTTTTAGTCAGTACGCATAAATGCCATCAGTCAACTGCTCATACTCAGTTTTTAAGGACAAGAGGGGAGGCGGGAACTAAGGGAACTGTCCTTGCAAGACATCTGATTCAATCTTTTTTACCGGGAGAAACAACGCCTGAAATGGCACATCAAATCGGTCTTGAGTTATGTAAAAAGATACTCAAAGATGAGTATGAGTTTGTCTTATCGACGCACATAGATAAAGGGCATATCCATAATCATATCATCTTCAATAATGTAAATATGGTTACCGGTAAATGCTATCAGTCGAACAAGAAAAGCTATCATAAGATCCGTTACCAGAGCGATAAGCTATGCAAAGAAAACAACCTATCTGTCATTGATGAGTTTTACGAAAGTTATAAGAAAAAATACAAAACAAGCGGAAAGTCTTGGTATGAAAATGAGCAGGCAAAGAAAGGGACTTCTTGGAAAAGTAGGCTTCAATTTGATATTGACAGAATGATAAAACAGTCTAAGGATTGGGATGAATTTCTAAGGAAAATGGCTGAGCTTGGATATGAAATTAAGTATGGCAAACATATTGCTTTTAAGCCAAAAGATAAGCCGAGATTTACCAGAGCCAAAACAATCGGAGAAGATTACACTGAAGAAAGATTAAAAGAACGCCTTGCAGAAAGATCATCTATTAAAACCCATGCTGTCAAAAAACGCATCGGCAATGTTATTGATATGAACACCAATATGAAAGTAAAAGAAAGCAAAGGCTATGAATATTGGGCAACCAAACATAACCTTAATACAATGGCTGAGTCTGTTATCTTCCTTAGAGAACACGGCATAAAATCTGTTCAGCAGCTTGACGAATTTATCAAGAAAAGTGCTGATGAAAGACAAAATTTACAGGATAAAATCAAGGCGATTGATAAGGAAATGGAACAGTTATCCACTACGATGGAGCAAGTTCATATTGTCAAAAAATATCGTGCCTATTACAAGGAATATAAGGCGAATCCGTCTGATAGGGCATTTTTTGAGGAATACAAAGCTCAGATTACCCTCTATGAAAATGCTCTTTCCGAGCTTAAAAAGTCTTATTCCAAGCTTCCAAATTCAAAGGAGATTTTGGATAGGCTTGATAAATTGCAAGAAAAAAAGAATACCCTCATGCAAGAGTATTCTTCCTCAAAATCTGCTATGGACGAGCTTTACAAGATACGCAAAAACTATGGAATCTATATGGGTAAGGAGATGGAGAGATAAATCTTCATCTCTTTTATCTTTCATATCTTTTTTCTATTTTTGCGGATTCCACATTGTCATTTTCTTGTTTTTGTATTTGCTCTATTCTTTTTTCAACGGTGCTTTACAACATCTAATTTAGCTTCTATGGATAGCTCCCTAACCGAATGTATTACCTCATCCCAAGTATATTCGCCTGCATATTTAAACTTTTTCTGATAAATGTTCCACAACCTTTTCATACCTTCATCTGATTTTACTATCTTCAATACGCTTTCTGCATTTTCTAAAAGGTTAAAATTTCCTCGTTTCTTAGCAGTTCTCTCTAACGCTAAAGCTAATATATCAGCATCTATATTTTGTGATTTTAAGAGTATGTGAATATCATAAAAATCCCTCATTCTTGTATTGGTTACGGATCTTGAAATGACAGTCTCCAGCTTTTCTGCCAAGACCGTTTCAATAGGATATGTCATAATGGGGATTGTTCTATCTTCAAACATCAGTTTGTATGAATAGGCTATTTCTCTTGGAGTAATCACATCACCTGTAGAAATATCAATCTTCAAAGGAATAACTGCTCCATCTAATACAGCATCCATACTGAATCGTATCCCTGAATATTCTGCTTCATCCATAATTTCCGATACTTTTTTAATTCTGAACTTCACATTATCATCTAAATCTATATTTGAAATTTCTGTAATTGTACACTCCATATCAACTATCGTTACAGGAATACCTTTAATGGTAGTGTCTATATCCATTGTAGCCCTTGCCTCTACCCCTACAAAAGCTGCTACCAACATTCCGCCTTTTAGGATAAAACTTCCATTGTATTTTGATGAAGATACTCGCTCTAAAAACCGCTCCATCATATATTTTCTAATCAGTACATGGGCTTCAATACCGACTTCTTTTGACAAATTTCGTATCAAATCTTTTAGTTGTTTTGATGAATGAATCATTATAATAACACCTCCAAATATTTACTTAACATATGATTTACTCGAAGTTTTTTTGCATATTCCATAAGCAGGTGCAAATTCTTGTCTTTACGCCTGATATACTGCTTCATTGCATCCTGAAAAATTTGAATTTCAATTTGTGAACGACTACGAATCATATCACAAACAGTTCGCTCAGGATTATAGATGAAAACTTCATTTCCAAAAGGTGTTTTTGCTTTTGAAATCCCAAGTTCAAAAAAGTCTTTTTTAATAGAGAATACTTTTACACCATCTTCTCTTAAATGAGTGGCATTATATCCACTTTTTACCGTAACAGTATATTGCAGCGGCTCTTGATCCGTCATATCAAGCAGAAACAAGGCTGTATCGTGAGAAAAGATTGTTTTCGGGCAACGAAGCTGTAATAAGTACAGTCCATCTTTCCATACATCCGGAGAACAATAAATTCCATGTGAAATACGCTCATAATTATATTTTTCTACAAATTTTGCCAAAGTCGTTTTAGAAATTCCTTTACTGATGACTTCTGAAGTTCTTAAAACTCCATTACCCGCAGTTGAAATTTCCCCAATCTGTTCTAACTGGTTCATGAACTCACTTCCTTTCACGCTCTTATTATATATTATATAAGCGTAAAAGTAAATATATAGACAAAAAAAGAGCCGGTGCAGCCCTAAAGACCACACCGACCATCATCTTATCTTTCCGTTTCTTTTGACGATTCCTGCTTTACTTTCGGTTTTTCTTTATCTTCTGCCTGATATTCTTTGATAGCACTAAGTATGGATTTTTTACCGTTTTCTTGACCTTTTTCAGAATTGAGCAAGGTATTTAACTTAGCATTCATTTTTTCAATATCTGCTCTAATCTGTCCTGATTGCTCCCAAGAATCTGCATAAAACAAGTCTTTTTCTCTTTCTTCTATCTCGCTTTTCAATTTAGCAATCTCTTGACTCTTATCCTGTCCTTTCATCTGTTCTTTTGCCTTTAAGAGCTTTGAGGATAATATTCTTACATTGCTGTGTTCCTTGCCGTTATCATCAATGGAAGTTCTGATTTGTCCGAATAACTTTACGAAATCTCCCTGTTTAAAGTCCTTTGGAAGTTCACTCTTTTCTCCATAAGCGGAGCAATTATGATATACCTTATTTCCCTCATCATCTTTGGAAACTACGGAGAAATTTGCCACCTTAAAGGCTTCTCCGTTCTTGTTTTCTCTTTCAACTACATCGACCTTACCTACAATATTTCCAACGATATTTATAAGGTCATCTTTCTCCTGCTGAACATAGGGAAGGTCTTTTATCTGCCCCTGTTCCCTTAAATCCTCAATCATGTAATCGAAATCTTCATGAAGCAGATTGATGGTGTCATTTGCCATATAAGCATCATATAGCTTATCTAATGCACTTTCATCGTTAATGCCTTTTTCCATGCTAATAACCGCCTTCACAAAATCTTTGTGGTTATCCTTTGCCATATCTTCAATTCTATCCCTTATTGTTTTGTAACCCATGTTTTTATATCTCCTTTCATGGTAAAAGGGAGCTTATAAGCTCCCTTATCTTGCATATTCCTGTTCTTTTGTAGTTTGTTTATCTTCCGTTTTGCTTTCACTTTGATAAGCTCTGATCTGTCCTAAAATAGACGGTTTATCTTCCGTTCTTTGAGAAGTTTCCTCTTTTGTATGAAGATTATCTTCCACATCATAGGTTGATTCAAAGTAATCACTGTCCCTGAAATCATTGTCATATCTGTCGATGATACCGTCATTATCGAGGTCTTTTGCAAGCGGATCATAGAAGTTTCCTTCATCATCAATCTCAAGTCCCGTTGCTGCTCTTAAATCTTCCGAGTCCACATAGACTAAATCTTCAAAAGAGGATAGCTCAATCTCATTTTTCATGTTCTTTAGAGCTTCATTTTCTCCTTTGTTCTCATAATCAAAGCTCTCTGTTTTGATTGGAGTATCATCAATGTACTGTGTCCATGTGTAATCCTCTAAATTCAGTTCGTACTGAATCCCATGCCTTTCATCCGGTGTATCAGTATAAGCAATTCCTATGTGCTTTAAGTCAGGGTATAGTGTGTCAAACTCATCATAGCTGTGGTTTTCTTCATACTCTCTGTTACAGAAGTCAATAATCGCTCGTTTTACATCTTCCACAAGGGGATTGTCATTTCTCTTTTCTTCCACTTCTCCCATATCAAGCAGCTTATTCAGTTCGGCAAGCCTTAATACTTTAGTTTTCAGTTCATCTGCCTTTTCAAACGGCTTTTTAAGTTCTTCTTTGGCATTTTCAAGCTGTTCTTTGGTGCTGACGAGCTTTTCTTCAAGTCTATTTAATTTCTCAGGCATTTTCTCAAGAGCATTATCCAGTCTTGTTATATTACCGTCTGCACTTGTGCCAAGCTCTCCTGAATACTTTGCAGCACCGTTTAAGCTGAAATTCTGCTCGTTGGTAAAGAAGTTATAGCTGACCTCCAAGTCCATATTTCTATACTTGCCTATTACCTTGCTTTCATTGATTTTTACTTTAGAAATGGCTTCAAGGAGCTTTTCTCCGGCTATCTTTTTATCTGAAATTTTCTCGCCATTTATCGTGATGGAAGTAAACTTTTCCTCTCCTTCCGCTTTCGGCTCAACCTCTGATATGTCTTTCTTTACAGCTTCAATGAGTTTTTCCGTTTTTGCAATTTCTTCCGGATAGGTTTTTGCCACCTTGTCCTCCAGACGATAGCGATTTGACTTGTAGTTTGCTTCCAACATTTTAAGTTTCGTAACCTCATTATCCAAGTCCATCTTCTCTTTAATCTTTGGATCGCCCGTAGCCAACGCTTTAATCTCGGCATAGTTTAAGCTGCTTTCGTCCACATCTTCCGCCACTCTGACAGGTGTTTTACTTGTCATAATCTGAGAAATAAACTTTTGCTTATTTTCGATCGTCTGCCAAAGGTACGCATCAAAGGTATTCTCAGTTACATAACGATAGATATTCACTTCCTTATTTTCGTTTCCCTGTCTTACAATTCTACCTGCTCTTTGCTCTAAGTCCGCAGGACGCCATGGGACATCCAAATCATGAAGTGCGATTAGCTTGTTTTGCACATTCGTTCCGGCTCCCATCTTCTGAGTAGAGCCGAGCAATATCCTCACATCTCCTTTTCTTACCTTTGCAAATAGTTCATCCTTTTGCTTATCGGAATTTGCCTCATGGATAAAAGCTATTTCTTGTTTCGGGATTCCCATTGCAACGAGCTTTTCTCGAATATCATCATAGATATTAAACTCTCCATCTCCTTTCGGTGTGGACATATCGGAAAATAGAAGCTGTGTTGACCTATCATCTTTTGTCTTTTCCCAAATACTAAAGACATTTTTCACGCAAACATTGACTTTGCTGTCCGAATTATCAGGGAGTAGGGGATTGATCAGCCTTTGGTCGAGAGCCAGTTTTTTGCCGTCATTCGTAATTTTGAGCATATTATCTTCATCAGGTTCTACCACTCTATTTCTAACCTTATCCGCTCTTTCAGATAATCCTTTTAGGATTTCTTTTTGTTCCTCGCTCGGCAAGGTCTTAATCACTTCATAGTGTGCTTCAGGTGTCGGAAGGTTAAGCATATCTGCTGTCTGAATATCCGCAACTTCCTTAAACATACTCATCAGCTCAGGCAGATTGTAGAACTTTGAAAATCTTGTTTTCACTCTGTATCCTGTTCCTTCAGGAGCAAGTTCAAAGGCGGACTGAGTTTCTCCAAAGGTACTTGCCCAAGCATCAAAATGCTCCAAGTGATTCTTCTTTAGGTTTTCATACTGAAGATAACGCTGCATGGTGTAAAGCTCGGTCATAGAATTTGATACAGGCGTTCCTGTTGCAAAGACTATTCCTTTTCCATTTGTCATCTCGTCCATATAGCGACACTTCATAAACATATCAGAGGACTTAAAGGCTTCCGATTGCCCGATTCCTGCAACATTACGCATTTTTGTATGAAGATACAAATTCTTAAATCCATGTGCTTCATCGACAAAGAGCTTATCTACACCAAGTTCCTCGAAAGTAATGACATCGTCTTTCTTAAAATCATCGTTTAATTTTTCAAGCCTTGCTTCCAGTTTTTTCTTTGTTTTTTCAAGCTGCTTTACCGTAAAGTTCTGATTTCTGTCATGCTTGTATTCCTCAATATAATTCAAGATTTCATCAATCTGATCCTGAATATGTTTCTCCTGATATTCCTTACTCATTGGGATTTTTTCAAACTGCGTATGACCGATTACAACCGCATCATATTCTCCGGTAGCAATCTTACCGATAAACCTCTTTCTGTTTCTTGGCTCAAAGTCTTTTTTATCAGCCACCATAATGTTAGCTGACGGATAAAGCTGCATAAATTCTCTGCCTATCTGTCCTGTTAAGTGATTCGGCACAACAAATAAAGACTTAGAACACATTCCAAGCCTTTTAGATTCCATTGCGGAAGCGACCATCTCAAAGGTCTTTCCACTTCCTACCACATGAGCAAGTAAGGTATTCCCTCCGTAAAGGCTTCTTGCAATGGCGTTTCTTTGATGAGGTCTAAGCTCTATTTCTGTATTCATTCCCTCAAAAGAGAGATTACTTCCGTCATATTCACGATTTCTGATAGAGTTAAAACGCTCATTGTAGAGCTTTACAAGTCTGCTTCTTCTTTCCTGATCACTAAATATCCAGTTCTTAAATTCTTCTTTTAGAAGCTCCTGTTTCTGTCCTGCAAGGAGAGTTTCCTTTTTATTTAAGACAGAACTTTTTGAGCCATCCGGATTTTCAATCTGGTCAAAGACCTTTGTTTCTTTAAGATTTAAGGCATCTTCAATCAGCTTATATCCGTTTACCCTTGATGTTCCGTAGGTCATTTCTGCAAGATCGTTGCCCTTATCTCTGCTCTTTCCTTCAATATTCCATTCGCTTGTCAGGTTTGAGAATTTGACTTTAATATCCCATTTGGCATAACCCGGAGTTTTAAGTGTTTCAAAGATGAATTTCTCTATATCCTTAATCGGTATCCAAGTTGCACCAAGACGAACGCTGATTTCACTTGCTTCCAGTTCTTTCGGTAATACTTTGGTAAGTTCCGCCTTTTGGTATTCCAAACGGTTCATCTCATAGCTTATCAGCTCTTTTTCTTTGCCATCTTCCGCATATCCAAGATGAGGTAGTTCTCTTTCGGTCTGTCTTAACTTTGAAAGATAGCTGTCTACAATGGCAATCTTATCCCTTATATTTCCACTTAGGTATTCGTCCTTTGTTACATAGCCATACTTATATGAATTGCTGCCGTTTGCACAGGCAAAAGGTAAATCTCCATCTTCGGGGTTAAATGATAGCGGTCTGTAAAAGTTCTGTTCTTCCCTGATACTTAGATAAATCTCTCCCCTTAATTCTTCTATTAGAGTAGGTCGAACTTTTCCTGTCAGGCTTTCCATATAGTCAAAGTCCACATAACCTTTTTCAGACATAGATAAGACAAGGGCTTCAAGGGAAGTATCTACATGTTCGATTGTCTTTGCTTTTGTAATGGTTCTTTTATTGAAAATATCTCCCTTTGCCTTAAAGTTTTCTTCTTCATCAAGGATTTCAATGGAGGAAACAAGCGGGAAGTTACTGTCCTCTTTTAAGGCTCTGGTATTACTTAGGTTATTGACATAGCCATGCTTTTTAGAAAAACTGTCATAGACTTCATTGAGCTTTTCCTGTGATTTTTTCACTTCATCGTCGGAAAAATCTTCCTTTTGTTTGTAAATGACATCTTTAAGGGCAGTATTCAGCTCAAGATAATCTTTAATCTTTTCTTTGTTTTTGTCCGTTATCTCTTTTTTTACAAAAAAAGAATTTTCCCTGTAATACACTTCGTCATCAATGATAGTATATGAAAAATTTTTGACATCATCTGTGGCAGGGATAGATGTGATTTCATCATCAAGCAGCTCTATTTCCTCATACTTTGCGTTCTTTGATATTTCTGTACCTGCTTTTGTAAGTAATTCCTTTAAGTCAGCATTTTCTTTCGGTAGACAAGCAAGGGTATTTCCAAATCTTCCTGATACTTCACGCATTGTGCCGAGTACCTGTTCGGGATGATCTACAAAGTATTTGTTATATACAAGTCCCTTTTCATCTTCAGATAGATGTACCCAGTCATCATCCCTTTCTCTAATACTATCTCTTTTCTTTAGGAAAATAATGTCCGATGTTACTTCCGTTCCTGCAACGCCCTTAAAGGTATCGTTTGGAAGTCTGATGGCTCCTAAAAACTCCGCCCTTGCTGCAATGTATCGTCTGACACTTTCGTCCTTTTTATCCATTGTTCCACTTGATGTGATAAAGGCGATAATACCGCCGTTTCTGACTTTATCAATGGATTTCGCAAAGAAATAATCATGGATCAAGAAGTTATTTTTGTTATACTCTCTGTCATTTACCTTATACTCGCCAAACGGCACATTTCCAATCACAGCATCGAAGAAGTTATTGGAAAAGGAAGTTTCTTCTAGTCCTTTAATCTGTATATCACTTTCAGGGTATAGGAGTTTTCCAATTCGACCGCTTACTGAGTCAAGCTCCACACCATAAAACTTGGACTTTTTCATTTCATCAGGAAGATTACCGATAAAGTTTCCGATGCCCATTGACGGCTCTAAGATATTACCACTCTTAAAGCCCATTCCTGACAGGGTAGAGTAGATACTGTCAATCACTGTTTTCGGTGTGTAAAAGCTCGTTAAGGTAGATTCTCTTGCAGCTTCGTATTCTGCCTGCGATAGATTTTCTTTTAAGAAACTTCTTGCTTCTTTCCATTGACCACCTCTTTCTTTATCAAATACTTCAGATAATCCGCCCCAACCGACATATTTTGCCAAGGCTTCCTGAGCTGTGCTGTCAAGCTCTCTTTGTCCGCTTTCAATGCGGTTAAGCATAGAGATCGCTTCAAGGTTATTATTTAATCTTTCGCTCGGACTTAGTTTTTCAGGGAGGATTTCTTCGGTAATCTTAAAGTTATGAGCTTCTATTTTTAGTTTTTCTGCCTTTTCATCAATGTCTTGAATTGTATCTTTAGCTTTCTTGTATGTCAGATTTTCAAATATTCGATCAAGATCTCTTTCTAAACAATAGGGAATGACATCTGAGCCTGTTATCATACCGCCGAGATATTCGGTATTGTCCATAACCGTTACGGTCTTTAGGTTGTTTCCCATATTGTCAAAGCGGGTAATGGTACAGTCCTTATCCTTGTATTTCACTTCATCGCCAACTAAAAAGCTCGGTCTTTCAAGGCTTATCTTTCTTAATAGCTCCTCATTATTCATAAACGGTACGATTGCAATTTGCCTATTTCCATCTCTTGCCGGATAAAGCCATACCTCCGGCTTTCCGTTTACTTTATTTTTTTCAATATCCCTTGCGATATATGCTTCATGGTCAAAATAGACGGTATCACCTTGTTTCACTGCAAATTGTTCTGTAAGACTTTCTTCTTTTTCATTCAGTTCTACTTCTTCTTTTTGCTGAATGTAGTCAAATAGGGTAGGTTGAACAGGACTTTTCTCAAGTGTTTCTTCCATTTCTTCAAAGTTTTCATAAGTTTTATACTCGGCTGTATCTATTCTTAAATGTTCTTTTAGTTCATACGCTGTATAGCCGTAGCTGTCTATCAGTTCATCAACCTTTTTGCTATCTTCATAGCTCTCTCCATAAAACAGCTTGTACTTTACACCACCAAGAGCCACGCTATTTTTCGCTTCGGATAAATTGATATGAGCTACATCAGACTTATCTGCCACAATGAACTCTGTGCCGACCTTAATAGCAATTTTTTCATCAGGCAGGGCATTTATGTCATCTGCTTCTTTTTCTTTATCCTCTGCATTAACATCTGATAATTTGTTCCTATCGTTGATAATCCCCTCGGCTTCTTCTAATGAAATTCCCATTTCATCACTAAGATAAAAGATTTCCTGTTCCTTATGATTCTCTTTTGAGGAAAGCTGCCCGTTAAATACTCGGTCTATTTCTTCCTCGCTCATCTGTTTTACAAGCTCTGTATCTTTAATCTCTCGAAAAGTCTTTGGAAAATCCTCTAAAATAAGTCTTTGTGCGTTTAGTTCCTTCAGTTCCTCAAGATTGAAATATCCCCATTCAGGTTCAATCCCTAAAACAAGACCAAAAGCATCACCGCTTTCTCTGTCGTACTCCGTCATATACCAAGTCCAGTTGCTTCTAAAAGGAATGATATATGCTGCATGAACTTCCTTATCCGCTAAATCAATTTCTTCCTGTGCGTAAAGTTCCGGTACTCTTTCAAGCATTTCCTTTGTCATCAGATTTTCAGGTTCATCTTTAGAATAATATTGTGATTTTTGTGGCTCTTTTTCTTCTTCTCTCTCTGCCTTACTTTCTATTTTCTTTTCTTCAAGATAAAGATTTTTAGAAAGCAGCTCATCAATATGCTTTGCCACACTTGACCAAGTAAGGAACACATCGCTGCAATCATTCTTTTCCAGTTTTATTCCTTTGGCATCATGCCATTCTCCACTGCCTGTCAAACCTGATACCGCATGGCTTCTTCCTCCTGTTCCGTATTCATCTTTTAAAAAGTCGGCTTTTTCCTGTAAAGTATGGTTCTCTTTGAAAAACTCGGTAATTCTCTCTTTTCCTCTATCTACTCCGCTTCCCATTGAAAGTGTGGCAAGGATTTCATCTCCCGTAATAAAGGCTTTTACTTTTGGAAGTTCAGTAAGATTAGAAGTATATTCTTTTCTTGGCAGTGCAAGCTCCTGTAACTTCTGATAAAGGCTGTCCACCTTATGATAGTGAAACCTTAGTACCTCTCTATCTTCTCTATATGCTTCTAAAAATCGTCCATACTCTTTGATAACATCTACAAGGTATTCAGGATTTTTCAGTGCCTCGGATAATCGTTTTGTTTCATCCGGAAAGCCACCTCCCTTTTCGAGAAATTCAAAAAAGCCTTGTTCTTTTCCTTCCTCACTCAAATCGTGAATGAGATACCATAGGGATTCTGAAATTCTGTCCCTTTCATAGTCTAAGGCTTCCTGTAGTTCCACATTTGTGGCAAATTCTCCGCTGTTAAGAAGTTCAGCAATTCTGTTTGCAGCATTACCCCAACTTAAAACTTGTGTGTCATCTTCTCTTGCTGATGTTCCGGAAGAAAAGTGAAGTCCCTTATCCGAATACCAAGCTGAGATTTCACTTCCGTCAATGATATAGCCGTTTCCCCCTTGAAAAGTATTTTTAAGATATTCTCCCAATTCTTCATTGCTTTTTCCTTTGGAAAACTCGGCAATGATAGGAAGTCTGCCCCCATCGTGATTTCCCCCGTTAATAAGGACAGTATCTATATCTTTCTGAGCAAGAGGGATGCTAAGCCTTATCTGTCCGTAAGAGTTTTCAGGCAAATAAAAAGAAGCCTTGTCAGCTTCTCTTATCTCTACTTCAGTATTTTCTTTTAGATTTCGACGATTTCCTTGATGGTCATTTCCTTCAAGGCTGAAATCATCGCCCCATACTGTGGATTGTTCTTGTCCTCTATCTTCCAAGACTTCATCAGCTTCGGCTTCTCTGTCCTCATAAATGCTATCGCCTGTTTCTGAATATCCATCAGGTGTTCTGTCAGCTTCTTCTCCTTGTATAGATCCACTAACATCTCGAAGCGGCTCTGCTCCTCGCTCTGTGAAAGATAATCCAGCCTCATCACTGCGTAGGTCGGATTCGGATATTCCTTGATGAATTCCATCTGTTCCTCCAAGCTGCTTAGTGTATTCTCCCTGATTTTGACTGCTATCTCCTCCGTACTCTCCATTTCTGAAAACTCGCTCGGGTTCACTAATTCTTTCCTTATCATCTCGTCGAAGTACATGGTTTTCTCCTTCCTCAATTTCTTCTCTAATCTTATTATATCCTGCTTCTCTGCTTCTCAAAACTCCTTTTTGAAGCTCTATCTCTTTGCTCTTTTGAATGGTTGTATCTATGATATTTCCGCTAATATCCGATACGGTTTCACCAAGACTCATAATGGATATGCTGTCCAGTCTTTTGAAATTTTCTCTTAACAGCTCCTTATCCATCGGATAATCCATCTTAAATCTTGAAGCTACCGCATAGCTGATGGAATCCCTGACGAATTTGACAAAGGATATTCTGTCCTCATCAACTATTCTAAGCTCATTCATCAGGTTGTCTATCTTTTCATCGCCATAAATTCTGCTTAAAGAAAAGATATTTTCAAGGATACTTTCGCTTTCTTCATAGCTTTCACTTGCTATCATTTCCTTTAAGACCTTTTGATGAGCTTCTTTATCAAATCGCCAAAGATTGACCTCATTGACATCTCTGTTTCTTGAAACGGTCTGGCTTACATCAAAGATGTAGTCCACTCTCTTTTTTATGCCGAAATCTTCTAAGATCGGAATTCCTTTTTGTCCTCGCATAACGGTTCGATGAAAGCGTTCACGCCAATAATCGAACTTGGCACAGGCTGTCGCTTCCGGATTTTTATCATAGATACTTAACTGACTTCTAAAGTCATATCTTTGATTGTTCCCGACAACCTTCAGGAGCTTTAAATATTCCGCTTCACTATGCAGAATGTCCTGTTTTACAAGTTCCAAAATGTTATGAAAATCATTGATTCGCATTTTTACCTCCTTTTTCTAATATTCTTTTTTCCTATTCATTCTTCTGGTGTTCCTCCACCGTATGTTTTATCTGTTCCTCAATCTTTTCTAAAAATTCTTTTTTGGAAGATTTGCCCTGTGCTATTTCAGACAATTCCATTTCCCACTGTGCCGTCATTTCTGCTGATTTGAAGTTATCTGCAACAATCTCAATCAGGCTTTTTCCTTTCGGTGTTGCAATCAGATTCTTCTTATCTCGTTCAATAAATTCTTTGTAAATCAGATTTTCAATAATGCCTGCTCTTGTTGCCGGTGTTCCAAGTCCTTCTCTTTCCACTTCAACACCTTTTTCCAATGCATCATTACCTGCAAGCTCCATAGCTTTTAAGAGTGTGTCCTCTGTAAAGTGTTTCGGAGGCTGAGTGTATTTTTCTTTAATCTCTTTATTTTCAATGGTAATAACATCTCCAATGCTTACATCAGGAAGCTCCATGTCCTCATTCTTCTTAGATTTGTATTCTTTAAGGTATTTTGTAAAGCCCTCCTCTTTAATTACCTTGCCGGTACTTGTAAATTCAAAACCGTCAAATTCAGCTACAATTTTAGTAGTATTTTGGGTGAGTGGATAGCCTACACTTGCGTGAAACTTATTAGAAATCAGTCGATATACTTTTGCTTCACTTTCAGGAAGTTTTGATATATCTTCACTGAGCGATGATACGGTCGGGATAATCGCATGATGATCCGTAACTTTTTTAGAGTTGAATACTACCTTGATACGCCCTGTATCAAAATCATTTTTTCCTAAGATATTGTTGACTGTGCTTGTAATCATATCTTCGGTTAAATATCTGCTGTCCGTTCTTGGATAAGTAATCAGCTTCTTTTCGTATAAACTCTGTGCGTAATCAAGGGTTTGTTTTGCACTGTATCCGAAATACTTATTGCACTCTCTTTGCAAGGTTGTAAGGTCAAAGGGCAGATCAGGCTTTATAATTTTCTCTTTCTGAATGACATCCGCAATTTCTATTCTGTTTTCGAGTAAATTTTTAAGCTGTTCTGCCACTTCCAAGCTGTCAATTCGTTCTGTCGAAAGAGTAAAGCCGTCAAGTTCAGTTTCTACCGTATAGTATTTTTCTTTCTTAAAGTTGGCTATCTCGTCATCTCTTTTAACAATCATGGAAAGGGTAGGTGTCTGAACTCTGCCCACAGAATAGTTTTGCTTATACATGCAGGAATAAAGCCTGCTGATATTCATCCCGACAAGCCAATCTGCTACCATCCTTGCCTGTGCCGACTCAAAAAGATTGTCATAGTCTTTTCCGTCTTTTAGCTTATCAAAGCCGTCTTTAATTGCAGAATCTTCCATTGATGAAATCCAAAGCCTTTTCATCTTCTTTTTACAGCTTGCCTGAAGATATACAAGTCTAAAGATAGCTTCTCCCTCTCGTCCTGCATCACAGGCATTGATAACTGTATCAATTTCCTTATCGTTCATCAGTTTTTTAAGTGTATTAAACTGCTTTTTCGTTGCCTTTGCCACCTCGTACTGATACTCACTTGGAATAATCGGCAAGTCGTCAATATTCCATTTTGCATACTTTTCATCATAAGAATCGGGATTTGCCATTTGAATTAAATGCCCGACACACCAGCTTACTCTGTACCCGTTACCCTCATAGTGTCCGTCTTTTTTATTCTTTGCCCCAATCACTTTGGCAATGGATAAGGCAACGCTTGGTTTTTCTGCTATCACAAGTTCCATATCGTTTTTCCTCCTTGTTCTCAGTAAAATAGGGCGAAAGTTGTAGTTCTCTCGCCCTGTGTTATGTTCTGAATATTATATGTTTTTCGTGAAGAATTATTCTTCTAATTCATCTTCACTGTCATCTGTTTCTGTTTCATCTTCCATTTTCTGATTTTCAACTTCTTCATTTTCCATTTCTTCGCTGCCTTCCGCTTCCGAGAAAAAATCATCATCTTCCTCTAAGGCTTCCAGTTCCTTATCTTCTTTCTTCTTTGCTACCTTAAAATAATAGCCTGCTCCCAACGCCCCCAAAGTTACAAGAGCAAGCAGGATATATGTTCCGGTGCTGCTTTTTTCTTCCTTTTTTTCAGGCTTTGTTTCTTCTTTCGCTTCGTCCTTTATGGATTCTTCCTTAACTACTTCTTTCGGTTTTTCCTTTGCTTCAACCATATTGAGCAGATCATCTTCGGAAACTTCGGTAAGGAGCATTACATTTTCTCCCTGTTCATCGTGATTGATAATGAGGTGAAAGGTCTTACCGTTCTTCGTCTTAAAGGTAATAAACTGTCTGGCGTCAGCGGAATATTTATCGGTTTCCTTATTCTCCTTATCGCTGTTATGATGAATCGGATAATCTTGATTGGCATTATCCTTGTTTTCCGTAACGGAAGCCCTTGCTTTTGAGGGAGCGGAAGCCACTCCCTTATTTGTATTTGCCTTTTCACCGTTTGAAGCTGCATTATTTTGTTTTAAGTTCTCAGGTTCTTTCGCATTTAACTTATTGGGATAGCGGACTTCTTTTTCTTCTTCCTTTTTAATAACTGTAATTTCCGGTTTTTTCGGTTCTTCTTTTAGTGTTTCCTGTGCTGCTTCTTTTTCATCAACCCGTGCATAGGCTACCGATGGGTAAGCTGCCATAATGACCATAACTGCAAGAAGCAAAGCTGTCATTAACCTTGTAAATACCTTATTTTTCATAACTGTTCTCATTTGTTTTCTCCTTTTTCATTTCCGTTTGTTCTTTTTTAGCCTTTGCCATTAAGTCGGAAATTGTGATATTGTTTTTTCTGCAAATGGCAATAATCTCCTCATTTTCAAGTTCTTCTTCACGAATCAATAAAGGCTCCAATTCTTCATCAATCAGAGCCTTCTTATCCCTTAACTTCTTTATCTTGTTTTTTACTGCTGTAAGTTCTTTTTTCACATTTTACCGTCCTTTCATCGTTTAACGAACTCTACCGAATCCATAGAAATGTTCTCTCCAGTAAGGTGTATTGATACTGACAAAGCGAATCGGATCTCCTGCGTGTATCATCATTCCGTTCCCTGCGTAAATGCCGACGTGAGATATTGGACTTCCACTGTTATAGGTGTTTTTGAAAAAGATTATATCTCCCGCCTTTGCTTCCGATGGAGATACAGGATTGCAGTAAGTTTTGTAAATTCCCCAAGCGGTCGTCCTTGGCATATTTTTTACTCCCGAATGGGTAAAGCTCCAACACACAAAGGACGAACAGTCGAAGTTATTCGGCCCGTTCGCCCCAAATACATATCTCTTTCCGATATGCTTTTCCGCTTCGTTAAACAATGCCTTCACCGTTACATCATCAAAGGCAATTCCCGGATTTGAAAAGTCGGGATTCTCTACAATCTCCGATAAATTTCCGTTTCCGCTTCCAAAGACAGTTTCCATATTTCCTTTAGATGCAAGCAGTGCTTCATAGTGAAGAACATTATCGGGATACTCTGCAAAGATTTCTCTTACAACACTGTCCATTTCTCTTTTCTTCAGCGTTACTATGAGCTTCTTATACTCATAGGCTTCTTCATGGCTTTCGGTATGCTCATTGCCATCTTCATCGGTATATGTTTCCGTAACTGTCCTGTATCTGATTTCAATTTCTTCCCGATAAGATAAATCATACATCTTTGTAAAAAGGTCATTGATAATGCTTTGAACTTCCTTTGAATCCTTAATTTCTCCACATCTTGAAGTGATATAGGATAAAAGTTCATGGGTGTTATGTCCGATTTCTCCCTCTTTATTTACAATATACTCATCATAGCCGGGATAATTTCCCTCTACGGAATCTATCTCGTCCTTTAGTCCTTCCTCCAATCCCGAAAACTGCTGATTGATTTCACTTAGCACAGTTTGGTTGGAAAGATAGGTTGTGGTTAATACTCCGCTTGTAGAGTTCATCATTCCAGTCATAGATGTGCCTGCAAAGTTGGTAAAGAAAGTCAGTAAAATAATAAGACCTATGACAATCATCATAACTCCCTTTGCTTTTCGTACAATCATTTCCTTTGAACTCTTTAAGGTGTTAATAACTCCTTCCTTAATCCTGTCCCTAAGCCTTGATTTATTCTGCTTTCTTATAGTATCTTTCATTTGCTTACGCTTTTGAAATCTCTTAAAGGTATCAGCTTTCTTGTACTCATCCGTTTTCTTTAATTCCTCTTTGGCTTCCCGAAACTCCAGCTTTGATTTACGCTTTCGTATCTTGTAATCTTTTTTGCTGAGATCATAGCTTTTCTTAGCCTTTTTCTTATTGGCATAATTTTTTATCCCATGAAGTAATTTTGAGTTTACATCTGCAATCTTTTCTCCTGTTTCCACACCCTGATTTTCATCGCTGCCATGGGAAAGATAATCCCTTACCGTTTCACTTCCTTTTGCAAGTCCTGATAGAGCAGACACCTTTGCGACCTTATTTTTCAGTGCCTTTTTTTGCTCTTTGGAAAGCCTGTTCTTTTTTTCTTTGTCATAGACAGTTTCTTTACCGGTATTTTTGCTTTCAGCCTTATCTTTAGCATTTTCTTCTTTTGAAGTCTTCTCCTTACTTCTTGTATAGAGCTTATCTGAATAGTTTTTCTTCTTATACTTTTCCTTTTGAGCCTTATGCTTTTTTGAGAATTTTTCTGTCATATCCTCTTTTATATGAAGATTATCTTCCACATCATAAGCTGATTCAAAATAATCGCTGTCCCTAAAATCATTGTCATACCTGTCAATGATCCCGTCATTATCAAGGTCTTTGCCTAAAGGATCGTAGATTCGTCCGTCTTTCACATCGGTATTATAGTCTGACTTTATTTCGGCATTTCCTTTGTTGTCATTTCCTTGACTGTTATTTATCTTAACAGATTTTCTATGCCTTGCATTTTTCTTGGAACTTCCCTGAGTAAGCTCATTCTTAGAAATTCTCTTGCTTATCTTTTCGTGTATCTTATCCTGAAATCTGTCTTTGTCATGAATAATCTTCCCTCTATAATCATCCCCATGCTTTAGCTTACTACTTTCGTCAATATCAAAACTATCTTTTCCTAAAAGTTTTGCTTCTTCCCTTATTTTTTGTCTTTCGGCAAAGTCTTTTTTCAGTTTTTTATTCATAAGCCTACCTCACTTCTTCAGGTTTCGTTGTCATCTTCTTATATAAAATGGTGTCTTTTGGGAACTTGTCGATAAATGGAACTATGGTATTTCCAAAGAACAGCAGTCCCTCGCCCTCATTGGAGTTGGTAACATATTTAAGCTGAGGTTTTGAGATTTTAAGCTTTCTTGCAAGTATTTCTCTATCGCCGGATGCCTGATTAAGCATTAGTACAAAGTCAGTATTATCAAAGATATTTTCTATCTCCTTACTCATGAGTAGGTCTTTGACATTCTGCGTGATACCTGTCGGAATACCACCCCATTTCCTGAAACGCTTCCATATCTCTACTGAGTAGGAGGCGGTCTGCTCATCTTTTAAAAGCAGGTGGAACTCGTCTATATAGTATCTTGTTGCCTTATTTCCTCTGTTTAAAGATACCTTATTCCACACCTGATCCTGTATCACAAGCATGCCTATTTTCTTTAACTGACTTCCAAGCTCTTTGATGTCAAAACAAAGGAGTTTCTTATTCAAATCCACATTTGACTGATGGTTAAATACATTAAGAGAGCCTGTTACATAAATCTCCATCTCAGTTGCCAGTTTCTTACCGACTTTTTCTTCCTGATTTTTTAACATATCGAATAAATCCTGAAGTATCGGCATATTTTCTTTTATCGGATTGTCAAAATACTTCTCATAAATCTTAGGCAAACACCTGTCTATTACCGACTTTTCTTCCGCTGTAAGTCCGCTACCGCCAACTACAAGTTCAAGCATACTCATTATGAAGTTTGCCTTGTCTTTAAGCGGTGCGTCCCCATCTCCGTAGTTCATATTTATATCAAGGGGATTGAGGTAGTCCTTTGACTTACTGCTTACTTTAATGACTTCTCCGTCAAACTGTCTTACAAGGTTTCCGTACTCTCCTTCGGGATCGCAGATAATGACATCATCATCCGTTACAATAATAGCATTTGCCATTTCTCTTTTTGCTGAGAATGACTTACCGCTACCCGGTGTACCAAGTATCAAACCGTTCGGATTTTTGAGCCTTTTCCTGTCTGCCATAATCAGGTTATGACTGAGGGCATTTAATCCGTAATACAAACTGTTGCTTGAGTTGATGAAAAGTTCTTCCGTTGTAAAGGGCATAAAGACTGCCGTAGATGAGGAAGTAAGTCCTCTGTTAATCTCAAGCTTATTTACTCCAAGAGGAAGCACACTTACAAGTCCCTGTTCCTGTGTGTGGTCAAGCCTTTTTATCTTACAGTTATGCTTATTGGCAATGGAGCTTATCTGTGCAATAGAGTTTTCAAGTTTTTGTATTGTCCTTGCAAAATTCATAAAGACAATGGTTACAACAAACATTCTCTCATCTCTTGTCTGCAAGTCTTTTAACAGGCTTTTTACATCTTCCCCATAGGTGATTAAGTCTGACGGTAAGATGTCCATATCATAACCCGATCTTACCGCCTTTTTATTTTCCTCAATTCGCATCTTATCAATATCGGTGTTTTTTCTTTTTACCATCTTAATTGCTTGACTTTGTTCGATTGCTCTGATGTGAAACGAAATATTGATGTTGTCATCAATGTCTAAAAACTCTGATAGCATACGGTCTGAAAGCTCACTTGCAAGGATTTGGAAATGACTTGTCGCTCCAATGAATTTACCGAACTTAAAGTATCTGCTTGGTGTAAAGTTAAACTCATCAGGTGTAATATATGTCTTTGTACTTTCTTTTCTTTGCAAGTCCTTATATGAAAAGTAAAATGTCTTACTTGGATTTAATATATCATGAAGTATCTTTAACCTTTCTTCGCCGGTAAGACTTTCCGCCCTTACTCCCATATTTTTAAGATTGGATAAGATGTCTATCTCCAGTCTTTCAAGTTTTGAGATTGCCTGCTCCATATTGTCCGCCTCTACCGTAAATGTTACATACTTTGATTTTTTAAGTCCGTTGTTTCCCTTTACTATCTGACTTTTGAGCATATCTCTAAACTCTAATCGTATATCGTCAAATCCGTCCTGTTTATCCGGTATTTGAATTGCCGACTGCATTTCTTCATTCCTTCCAAGCTGATTGATATATGAAAGCTCAAGTCTAACACTTGGATCAAAAGAGTTTAAGAAATTGGCAAACTGATTAAAAATCAAGTCCCTATCTTCATCTAAGGCAAGCTGATAGTTAATGTCCTCAAAGACGATACTTTTATTAAAGTGCCTTTCATCCGTTTGGCATATACCGCTTTTTAACATTCTAAGATAGGGAATAGTATCTTCCACCGTATATCGTTTTGACTCTTTCTTTAAGATTAAATCAAAGACTGATGTTTTCCTATTTCCATTATTTGTCTTGTCTTTTTTCATCTTTACTTTATCTTGCTTTAGTTCCTGTTTCCCCCTTTTTAGTGCCTTTTTGTTTCTTTCTAACTTTATCTGCTGAATTTTTCTTTTGCTGTTCAAGGTAAACCTCCTTTCTCACACGCTTCATAGGCTGATAAAACTTGTGTAAATAGATATGCTTAAAATACTTTTCAAAGGGCAGTCCGTCTTTTTCAAAAAGAGTTGCGAAAAATATAGGAAGCGTTGATACAATAAGAAGTATGACCGCTATATCATTTGGTACAAATTTCCTTGTAAAGATATATACGGGGATTCCTATCAGTCCTGCAACGCTGAATCCTATGAGCTGTCTTTTGGTAAGATTAAAAGCAACTTTTGTTTTAACTTTATTTAAATCTTTTGGAATGGGTACATACGCCATAAGCTACCTCACATCTTCCTTTATTCTCAAAAGTTCCTCTATATGTCCATATACGCTTGAAACTTCGTCCCTTACTTCTTCGATTTCTCTTTCCATCTCATTATTTTTCTCACTTTGAAACATCAAAATGGAATTGCCGTCTCTTTTGACAGTATCAATCTTTTTCTCCAGTCTGCTTAGTTTTCTCCTGTTTAGTGCAGTAAAAGCTACTGCAAATCCTGCAAGGAAAACTTCCACAGATAAAAAGAGTCTTTCTTTATTTTCTGTTGTTTTCATCTTATCCTCCTTAATGCGAGTTCATCACGCTTTTTGCAAGTGTTCCGCTCTTTAACATCATCAGTCCCAGTAATACGGCATATCCGAGTACCATAAATATGCTCGTGTGTATGTCCGTAAAGTTTATCGTTTTAACCAATACTGCATAAATTCCAAGACAAACCATTAGAATCAATCCCTGAAGCCCTAAAGCAAACAGTCCTTTGATGTAGTTTGTTCCTATCTGCCCCCATTCTTTGTTTCCCATCGTCGCAAAAGGAATGGCTGAAACAGATGAATACACATAGATTTCAAACATTCTTCCATAAACTACAAGCATAATCACGATGGATATTGCCTGTATTGCAACTTTTACAAGTGAGATTTCAAACAGAATCATTAAAAGCTCACCCAGTCCTTTATCTTTTAGGGCATCCACCATCTGAACAATCTGATCTTCGGAAACGGTGGCAGAGGTGTTGATTACCCCCGCCGCCTTGTTTACCATACTTTGTGCAACATCAAAAACCGCCATTGAAAACTCAAAGGCATGAGATACTAACCATACAGCAATCCACATCTTGATGATGTATTTGAAAAACTCAAAGGTGTCCGTATCGTGCATATTGTTCTTTTGCATGACCATATTGATAAGCTCGATACAAAGGACTGCCGTTATTATTAGCCCTGCTATGGGAATAATAACGGAGTCATTAATATTTTTAATAAAGCTGAATACTTCTCCGTTCCACCCCATAGGTGTCTTTCCTACATCTGCTGCAACGCTGTTTACCTGATTGTTTATGTCAAGAAACATGGATTCTAAGTTTGCCTTGATACCTCCGAGCAGAAGTTCTCTGAAAAATTCTTCTATCTTATCGAAAATACCAAACATAGATTTCTCCTTACTTCAAAAGATTTGCAAGTAACGGAATAAGCTTTAAGCCGATAAGGACAATACCTCCTCCAGCCATAAGCTGCTTTATACCCTGTGATTTTGCTCCGGGATTATCTGAACCATATCCTTCCATCAGGTTGATAACTCCCCACGCTCCAAGTCCTGCCCCTACTGCTGTTACCAAGATTTTTAATACATTTACCGCCTGTGTAAAAAATTCCATTTTATTCTTCCTCCTTATTTTCTTTCTTCTCAATTTTGTTGTATGACTTTACTACAAAGTTTTTGTAAGTCTTACCGTCTTTTTCACGCTCTTTGAAATATCCAAAGATATGAATGAGATCGCCTTTTTCAAATCCTTTTGCCACTTCCGTTTTCTCTCCATAAGCTGCACAGTTGATATATTCCTTGCCTTTCCCGTATTTTTTTACAAGAGTAAAGTTTGCAACTTCTACTGTTTCCTCATCTTTTTCAAAGCTTGAAAAAGTAGGCTCTGCAACCAAGTTGGCATTGATGTTAATCATTTCCTGCTTCATTTGTCTTTATCTCCTTTTTCTTTTCAATAAAAAAACGACTGAAAGTTTTATTTTCCAATCGCTTCACAACCTCAATATTAAATTTTTCCTGCCTGTTAAGTGGGATTTCTTATCCTTATCATCTTTCCTCCTGCTTTTTACATGAAAAAAGCAGCAAATCTATTTTTAGACTTACTGCTTATCATCACTGCTGTTTACTTGTTTTTCTTCTTTTATCTTTTCTATCTTCTTCGTGTCTACAAAGTGAGTAGCATACCATTTTTCAATATCTTCAGAACCACTTTTGCTAAACCGTAGTTTAATAACCGGCTTTTTCCCTTGCCCGTTCTTTTTCTTAACCGCCCATCTCTTATATACACAAACCGACGGTTTTAGATTTCCTTTCTTTGCATATACCCTCATTTCATGCAATATTGTAGACAATTTTTTAAGATTGACCTTGCATACTTTTTCCAAATACAAAACTTTTCCATTTCTCCAAAGTTCATAGTCGGTCATTGAAAGTATTTCCAAATCCATAAGCACATCTACTGCTGTTGCATATCCTTTTCTTTTTAATTGCTGATACATAGATGAATGAACTTTTCCTATCAGTTCTTTATCGTTCAATAATGTTTCCTCCTTGTGTATTTCTCTTTGATTATTATACCAAATACAAATAATATCTAACAGCTACAACTTCATAATAACCGTATTCTTATTTAGTTTAGCCTTGCCCCTTCTTTTCATATAGCTTTCTATATCAAACAGGTTCTTTTTATCATAATCCTCAAGTAGCTTATAGTTCTTGTGCTTTGTAATATCAAATTTATCCGATAGGAAAGGACGGACACCACGAAGTTGAAAGATACATTTACTGCCGTCCATTACTGTTATTTCGTCCTGACTCATCAGCTCTTTCCCCGTCTTTTGATAATTTAATCCGAAACTCTTTTGATTGCTCCTTGTTTCAGAAGTGTTATATAGGTCTATGGTTTCCTTACCAAGTGTTTCAGATAGCTCTTTAAGTGTTGTTTTCTCCTTGCCACCTAAGAATAGGGTACTATCACAGTTACCCACGATTGTATCGGCGTTATCCTTGTAGATTGCCTTTAGCTGAGATTGTGCCTGAAGTATGATACTTGCTGAAATCTCTCTACTTCTGATGGTTGCAATCAGCTTTTCAAACTTTGGAATTAAGCCTATATTGGCAAATTCGTCAAGCAAACATCTTACATGAACAGGTAATCTGCCACCATATACATCATCAGCTTTATCACACAGTAGATTAAATAACTGTGAGTACATAATGGATACTACAAAGTTAAAGGTATCATCGGTATCGGAGATAATGATAAACAGAGCTGTCTTTTTATCCCCTATGGTATCCAGTCCCATCTCATCATATTCCATAAGACTTCTAAGTTCCTCAATATCAAAGGGAGCAAGTCTTGCACCACAACTAATTAATATGCTTTTTGCCGTTTTGCCTGTTGCTACTTGTCAAGGACTTTTTAATCAAAATCATCTTTTTTTTCGTCCGATTTTCTCCTAAGCTCCCTCAGCATGATCCTTTTTAGTTTATCCTGCATAGTTTCACTGCTTTTATCATTAAAATGGACAATCACCTCATAACTGGTCTTTCCAATTTTCTTTATTGTCTTTGTTCCTGTATTTTGTTCATTTCTTTTTTCTTGCATATGCTCTCCTTTCATTGCAATAAAAAATGACGATTCGTGTTTTTCTCCAATCGTCATTAGCTAATATCCATTCATTTCTTTGATGTTTTTAATTATCCGTATCTATTTCCTTAATCTTTTTCTCTATTTCTTCGATACTCGGCAAACTGCTCTTATATTCTGATTCAAGTAATTTAGTGATCTCATATTTGCTGATACCTATAGGTTGCGATATTTGTTCTAATGAGTATTCACAAACGACATCGTTTTTATCTTTGCAAATAAGAAGTCCAATCGTAGCATTATCTCTATCGGTTTTTAGCTCTCTATTCACTGCTGTTACATAGAAATTAAGCTGTCCTAAATGTTCCGGCTTAAACTTCTCCGCTTTCAGTTCTATAACAATGTAAGAATGGAGTTTCAAATTGTAAAACAGCAAATCAATATAAAAATCATCGCCATTTATATTTAAGTGGTATTCTTTGCCAATATAGGCAAATCCCTCGCCAAGTTCAAGCAAAAAATCAGAAATCTTGTCAACCAGTTCTTTTTGTAGTTCTCTCTCATCGTATCCTTCACGAATGGTAAGAAAGTCAAAATGATATGGATCTTTTAATGTCTGTCTTGCAAGGTCTGATTGCAAAGCAGGTAGCCTTTTTTCAAAGTTTGTTATAGATTTTCCTTCTCTGCCATATAATCCGCTTTCTATTTGATGTTCAAGTACATTCCTGCTCCACCCGTTCTCAATGGTTTTATTAACATAATAGATGGCTTCATCAATGGTCTTGCACTTATTTATTATTCTTTGATTATGTCCCCATGGTATCTGTTTAATATGGTTAATCACTCTTTCATCAAATTGGGCTGCAGCCTGTAGCCCTTTTGATTTGCTGTCGTTATTTTCTATTTCGGCTACACCTTGTAGCCCTTTTATATAAAATGAATACCATCTTCTGATATACTTAATATTTGTTTCAGAAAAACCTTTCATATCAGGAAATTCTTTTTGTAAATCTTTAGCTAACGATTTTATAAAGGCATCTCCCCATGAATGTTGTTCTTGATTTTTTACAATGTATTCTCCCAAAGTCCAATATAAATCTAACAACTCATAATTTACCTTTATTGCAGCTTTAAGTTGGCTACTTCTTACTTTCTCTTTTAACTCTGACAATAGCTTTTTATACTCACTATCACTTGTGATAGACAGCTCTTTATTATCCAAAGGTCATACCTCCTCACTCATAATAATATTTAATTATACCAAATTTATCAATATTTTTCATCTGCTAATTTCCTTCAAGTTGAGTTTTAAGACTGATTTTATCCATAGACATGCTTTGATACCTCTTTTAGTCTTAACGCTCTAAAAATGCCTTTACACCGCCTTGTATGATAGCTATAAATGTTCCCCCTTGTCATAATCTTCAAAAGTTGGAATCTTGCCGTTCTTTTTCTGTGATAGTTTATCCTTGTCTTGCTCATACCAATTAAGGATAGTTACATAATGGTCTTGATATGTCTTTCCGGTACTCTTGATATACCTTGACAGTTTTTCAATCATCGTGTCGGTATGACTTTGTAGCTTTTCTTGTAATGCCTTGTATTGTTCGTCTGTAAGGATAATGTTTTGATATTCTCCATATTTTTTTGAATTGGGGGGCGGGGTGCTTTCTTCTCTCCCCTTATCTATACTAACCTTATCTAATCTACCCTTATCTATACTGGGTTGACCACTTGTCAACCTTTGGTCAACCAAATGACAACCAACCTCTTTGATATACATTCCGTTTTTAGTTTGAGATAAGCTCTGCACCTCATTTTCATATAAGGTCGGTTTATATCTGTCTTTACGGATAAAGTTGTTGATTTTCCAATGCGTAATGACGATAATTCCTCGTTCAAAGACAATCACAAAGCCTTTGGCAATAAGTATTTTCAGGTCATCTTCATTCGCTCCGATAATCTTGATGATTTTCTTAGGATTATTTACAAAGCCGTCATCATCTGCCCTCATTGATAGATGAAAATATAGGCATTGACTACTTAAAGGCATATCCAAAAATAAGTCGCTATCTACTATCTTGAGTGAAAACATTCTTTTATCTGCCATTTTTCTTTCCTCTCTTATCTTAGTTTTTTAAGAATGTCGTGATTTACGACACCCTTCGTTTTTGATGTTATCCCATTTTAGGACTTCATCTTTCCTCTTTCCTGTAATAGTCTTTTGTTTTATCCTTTCGTTTTTCGTAGGCTTCTTGCTGCTCTTGATACTTCTTAATCTGTGCAATGACACTTGGTTTTTCTCCTCTCTTGATTGCCTTGTCAATCTCAATGGATAGGTCTATGCCATAATCATCATTGACTGTTTTCACTGCATACTTGATATGGTTGATACTTTCGTATTCTTCTTTGACTTTTTGAGATTGTATATTGAGTTTTAATATTTCACTTTCAAGGCTTTGGATTTCTTTTTTCCAGTCCTTTATCTTGATAGCCGATAAGCCTGTTATCTTTTCAAGGATTGCCCTTGCTCTTTTATATTTATCTATCTCATCTTTATGGGAATTGTAAAAGCTGTCTTTGAATAGGGATTTACTGTTCCATTCCTCAAAGACTTGTTTGTTATCCTTGATGATGTCCGCATAGGCAAAGCATTTATTTAAGTTTTCTATTCTTGTGGTTTTCGCCTTAATATCTTGACTAATCTTTTTATTCTTAGATTGTAAGGTACTTATTTTCTCTTGCAATTCGGCTATGGTTTTAAGGTTATTGTCCTTTAGATATATCCTTGCTTTTGAAAATCTTCTTAGGTCTGCACCTATCTTTTTGTTACTTGCATAGGGGTTTAACTTTCTTGCTTTTTCTCCCTGTAAGTCATAATAAATACTGATGTACTCATAGAGATTAAAAAGTTCCGCTTTGTTCTCATATTCTTCTTTCTTCTCCTGTTTGTATTCATCATATTTTACTTGCAGACTCCCAAGTAACGAGCCTATCCAAGATGTAAGTTTGGATAGCTCCTCTTTTAATTTTCTAAACTCTAAATTCAAGGCAATGATTTTTCTGTTTTGGTTTCCTCTTTCTGTCTGTATGCCTTTTTTCTCCATCTGATAGTTGCTTGTGCCTAAATGAATTTGAGGGAGTTCTTCTCTGCCTTGTTCTTCAAAGGTGCGTGGATCAATTCTTTTATCTATGTTATTCCTTGCTAAATATTCGTTTGCTTTCTTTGAAAAGTTTTCTCTCCACTCTTTTGCTTTGTCCGGTTCGTTCCAATCGTTCAGATTTACTTTTCTTGATTTATAGTTTCCGCTTTTCAGTTTTATCTTTTCTCCATTCTCATCAAGGATATATTCTTTTCTGCATTTCGGTTTCCATTTTCCCTCACTATCCATTTCTCTTAGAGTAAGCAAGATATGGGCGTGTGGTTGTTCTTCATGATCGCTTGCCGGCGGATTATGAATATTACAGTCCGCTATCATACCTTTAGAAGTAAAGTTTTCGTCTATAAATTCGCTGATTAACTTTATTCTGTTCTGTTCATTTAATTCTCTTGGCAATTCAAAGAGTAGATTTCTTGCAAGTTGTGAGTTTTTACTTTTCTCTATTTTTTCAACACTATTCCATAGGTATTCTCTGTTTGAAAACTCTTTCGGGATATGTTCCGGCAGAAATATTTTTGAGAATACAAGGTCTGTTTTTTTAGAATAGTCATGTGTTTTTCCATAGTATTCATCTTGTAACTTATCTCTTGCATTATATGCAGCTTTTGCAATCACGCTTGCTCCTTTTGACCTTGCCACAATATCTACATGGGTATGCAAACTTTTGATTTCCATTGTCTTTTTCTCCTTTATCTGTTTTTAGTTTTGGAATTTTACTATCCTAATGTTCAGGTGGTATCTTCGCTCCCTTTTTCAAAGGGCGCAAAGATACACCGTTTGACTACGGTGCTTTGCGTTCCTGCGGAAAGCTTATAGCTCCGCTAAGGAAACAAAAACGCTAAAGCATTTTTATTTGTTCAAGGGGGCTACTCCCCCTTAGACCCCTGTGAACTTTGTTTTTTGTAGATTTTTCAAATCCACAAAAAAGCAAAGTGTTAAAATGTTTCTCACTTTGCTCCATCTCAGTTTCTAATACATTTTCTGTTTTTCTTATTCTTCCTCTGTCAGTTCTTCAAAATCATCATTTGCATTTTCCTCTTTAAGATTTGGATTTTCTTCTAAGGAGATTTCTTTTTCTTTTAAATGAATTTCTGTAAGCTCTTTTAGCTTTTCTCTATTCCTGTTATCAGAAAGTACATAATCTAAAAAGGCATAGATTAAATCATTATCTGTATTTTCTTCTACTCCGGTTATCTGTTTTTCAAATTTCTCAAACACGCCTCCTTTTTCTACTTTTCGTTTCGTGTCCGCCTTTCTTTTTAGCTGTGATTTCTTTTGTCTTAGTTGCTTAATTTTGTTTTCCGCCTGTTCTTTTTTCTTAGTTTCTTTTTCCAACTGGCTCATTACATTTTCTAACTCTTTCATTTTTCATTCCTCCATTTCAATATTGTTGTGTTCCAAACAAAGAAAGGCTAAGCACCTTTCTTTGATACTTAACCTTTCAGCATTTTTTAGAATTTATCTTCTAAAAGTTTTCTTAGCTTTTCTAAAATCTTATCCCTCCTTTTTCCGATTGCTTGATAGCTTACTTTTTCTTTTTTGCCAATCGATCTTAGACTTTCTTCTTTGTAGAAAATGGCTTCTATAAGCTCTCTTTCTTTTTTTGTGAGTGTAGCTAATGCCTTGTTTAATTCTTCAATTTGCATTTTGACTTCTACAATTTTTTCTAAGTCTATTCTTTCATCTATGATATTGTCTACAAAGTGTCCATCGTTATCCAGTGTTGAAAATGGAATCACGCCATACTTCCAATCTTTTCTCTGAAGATATTTTTCATGCTCGGTTATCTTCCAATAGGCTTTATATACTTCTTCACTTACCTTAACCGCTTTGCCTTTGACATAAAGGAAATATTCTTTTTTGTCCATTGTGTAATCCTCCTTTTTCTGCTCTCTGTTTTTGCTTTTTGAGAATAAAAAAAGGAGGACTTCTACACTTTGGCGTAAATAGTCCTCCGAATTGAAAAGAGTTTACCTTTTCTTTAGATGTATTTAATTGTTTGAGAGAATAGACAACTATAAGGCAAATAGAAATTTTTATTATTTATTTCTTTTGTATATAAAGATTTTTTCATCTTAATCACCCATCCCTTATAGTTAAATAATGTTCATACATCAAACCTTTCTCATTTTTTCTTTTGTCTTTTGAGCTACCTAACTTTTTGTAATTTGTTGTTTTCCCATTTTCCTAAGTTCATTAAGCATTAAAAACAGCCCAAACATAATCATACTAAAGTCTACGATAGGTTCTGTCCACCAAACTGCTGACGCTCCAAATGCCTTTGGAAATAATAATATTGCAGGAATAAATAAAACTAACTGTCTAAACATTACAATCATACCTGCTTTTTTCCCATCTCCTATGGATTGGAAAAATGTGAGTGTCATAATCATAATTCCATATAAGATGAATGTAGAATAAAACATCTTAAAATTTACAACACCAACTTCAATAATCTCCCTTCTTACACTGAATAATGATAGTAATTTTTCTGAACAAAACATTGATGGTATCCATGAAGCTGCTGCAAGAATTGTTGCACCATACATAAAAATCTTCATCGTATCTTTTACTCTTCCGTATTGTTTCGCTCCGAAATTAGCTCCAATAACAGGTTGTAACCCTTGACTCATCCCCCACAATGGAATAAAGGAAAACATATATAATCTCATTGTAGCAGACATCAAAATTCCCCAATCATCTCCTCCATACGCAAAGGCTTGCTTAAACAAAAATGTTTGCTGTACTGCAAATAAAATTTGCATCATCATTGCCGAACTTCCTATACTGAACATTTCGCTATAAATTGCCTTGTATTTTTGAATTTTATGGATACCCACAAAAGCACTTTTCTTTGAAAAATAACTGAAAGTCAATATAGCTTGTACAATTTGAGATATAACAGTGGCAATAGCCGCACCTTCAATCGCATATTCTCCCATTAACTTCATAAAAATAGGGTCTAAAATGATATTTAATATAGCTCCTGCTCCCATAATCTTCATAGATTGCTTTAATGCACCTTCACCACGCATTGTCATATTGCCGGCTTGAGCAAAATTCACAAATATTGAGCCGAAGAAAACTACTCTTAAATATCTCACACCAAGTTCTTTAATATTTCCTTTAGCTCCTACCAAATCTAAAAAATGAGGTGCAAAAACTAAACCCAATATTGTAATAATTACAGAGAAAAATATTACCCAGTAACAAAAATTCCCGAATATTTTATCTGTTGTTTCTTTGTCCCCTTTTCCAATCGCTCTTGATAGTATTGAGGCACTGCCGACTCCTATCAATGCCGATATTCCTCCATTTATAATCGTTAAGGACATAGATACACTAATTGCTGACATAGCATAATCACCAATCAACCATCCTGCAAATATTCCATCCATAAATGGATACAACCCTATAACAATCATTCCAATTATTCCGGGAATTGCCAACTTAAATAACAGTTCTTTAGGACTTTTGGTTAATAGTTGTGTTTTCATATCTTCTTTCATTGTATCATTCTCCTTTACCTACATTTATTTCATAAACTCATATACTTTTCCGTTACATCTATCTATAAATTCATAATCGTGTGTGATTATGATAATTATCTTTCCTTGTTCGGTCATTTTATTAAGAAATCCAATCAAAATATCCATCTGCCTTTTACATAGTCCGCTTGTCGGTTCATCGAAAATTATGATAGGCTTCTTGCTTAGCATTGACATAGCAAGTAATAATCGTTGTTTTTCACCTCCCGATAATGAGTTTGGGTGCATTTCTTTTTTATCAAATAAGTTTACTGTTCTCAAAATTTCATTTTTTAATTCATTCTCCTTAGTAATAGTTGAAATTTCTTGCCATACAGACTCTGTAAAAAGTTGATAATTAACATCTTGCATAATCGCAAAAATATTGTCACATTGTTTTTTTACTTTTACTCCGTTATAAAAAACCTCACCTGTTCCTCTCGTCAGTCCCATCAGTAAATTGATAAAAGTGCTTTTCCCAACACCATTTTGACCAATGATGAAATTGATACCGGATTCAAAGGCAATACTGAAGTCAAAGATTGCGGTTCTTTCATGTTTTTTTTTGAAATTCAAACAAGATAATGCTTTATAATCAAGATTTAAAGAGTTTTTCTTTAACAATTCTACTTGTTCATATTTCCTGTTTGAAAATTTGTTTTTAGAAATTGCATTAAAACTCCTTAGATTGTGTTTTTCAGAAACCTGTTCAAAGAAATCATCACAAAAATGCTCTTTTGTATATTCTTTATAAGTTCCATTTTCTATCACACACAACTTATCAATCGTATCTTTCAGATAAAACAATCTATGCTCCACAATGACGATAATTTTCTTTCTTTTTTTCAGTTCCTCAATGGCTTTCTGTAAATGCTCTATTGCAGCCTGATCTAAAGAAGAAGAGGGTTCATCCAATAAGATAATTTCATTTTCAGAAATTCCACAAGCCGTTACTGCAATCAATTGTTTTTCGCCTCCGGATAATTCAAAAATATTTCTGTCCAATAATTCTTTTGTACCTAAAACCTCTGAATAATACCTAATTTTATCTAAAATCAAATTCTTATCTATGTTTCTATTTTCTAACTGAAAAGCCAGTTCATCGGTTGAATTGATACAATAAAATTGTGTTTTAGGATTTTGAAACACTGTGGATATAAATTTAGATCGTTCCAATATCGTCAAGCCAAACAGTGATTTTCCGTTAAATACAATATCTCCTTCTAATTCTGCATTATTGTATTCCGGAATAATTCCATTGATAACTTTTAGTAAGCTACTTTTTCCTGTTCCTGAATGTCCTGTAATGACGGTTACTTCACCGGGTTTGAAAATCATATTTATATTTTTCAATATGCTTTCGCCGTCAAAACTCACTGTTAAATTTTGTAATTCAAGCATATTTCCCCCTTATATACAGATAGATTATCCATACCATTATTGAGAAAAATATATAATCCATAAGTCCCATATATGTTTCACTAATACTTGTCCTCTTTTGATTTACAGCCAACCCTTTCGTCATAGCTGATACCGTCAAATCATCTGCTGCTTTTGACAAGCACATCAATAATGGCACAAATCTATATTCAAATAATAAAATTGGACTCTTTATTAACTTTTTAAGCGTCAATCCTCTCAAACGCATAGCTTTTTTTATATGACTATAATCAATCCTTGCTGCATAAAAGAAACGTACCATTACCGTCAAGGGAATGGCTATTTCATCAGGACATCTCATTTTTTTTAATGAGTAAATGCTTTCTCCAACATTTGATGTAAGTATGGTATATCTCCCCATCAAAAATGCAGGAAGAATTTTTTTAATAACCATTACTATTATCAATAAAATTGCAACCATAGGATTGTAATTAAGCCCTATCAGAAATTTATCAGCAGCATAAACAAACAAAAGAGTAGCCACTCCAATAATAGCTACTCTTGTATATTTTGCGTGAATTAAAAGTATTATCGGAATTGTGGATATTAAAATGGCTTGCACGAAATACTTTGTTTGAATATTGCCTAATACCATCACATATGAAAGAACTATCGTCATAAAAAGTTTTGTACGAAAATCAAGTTTGATTATCATCCTAACTCTCCATGAAATCTTATTTTTCCATACCGGTTTTTTTGAAGTGTTTTTTTAGAAATGCCATTCCAATGCTACAACCTATATATGCACCGATAATTCCTACTATTGCCATTACAACAATAATCCAATTTGGCATAACACTAAGCATCTTATCAATGAACTCTTGATCGTATCCTTGTTCTAACATTTGCTTAATATATTCATTTCTTGATATAAAAATTGGAATCCAATTTCCTAACGTGCAAAGAGGAGCAATTGAAAATGCCAATCTTGCTTTCTTTACATTGGTATATTCTCCTGATTTCAAAATTATTTCAGCAATAATACCGGCGATAACAGCCGTTAATAATGCCCAAGGTCCATGTCCCATAGCAACATATATCAATGCAATCAATAATGATTGAATAAAAATCATTCCTCTTTTTTTAATCTTGGTAGAATATAGCATATTTACAGGTCCTACCAAAACTCCCTGTGCAAATGGGACAACCGGCATTAAAACCGGAACCATTGCTAAAAATGATCCAATCATCATAAATATGAATCCTAATACGGAAAATAATCCTATATTGATTAAATCCTTTACCTCTAATCGTTTGCTCATTTGAAACCTCCTAATTGTTTTAATTTTTCTTTTCTACATCAACAATATAATTTATCATTGTTTCTTTTATATATCGTTTATGCTCGCTATAAGACTTTCTCGCACCTAAAATTTCTGAACTTAATATCAATCCATTGATATAATTCACTAAAAAACCGTCACCAAATATATCTGCTTTAATTCCAAGCTGCTTGGCGATTAAACTCAGCTCATTAGTCGTATTAAGTTTCAATTCTTGATACAACTTTTCCAAATCCTCATTATATTTTTTTGCCTGTAAAAGGAGCGTATATAATCTCATCAAATCTGTATCAGCCAGTGACTTATCAACCAAAATATCACCCATTTTCTGATATTTATCTTTGCCTCGATTATTTTCCAAATACTCATTTATCAAGCTGTTTCTGTAATCATTACCATCAAGCATTAAGTCTTTAAGCATTTCATTTGTACTTGCATAATGATGATAAACACCCCCTCTACTCATACCTATCTCTGTAATGACATCTTCCATCGTTGTGCTTTGAAAGCCTTTTGTTAAAAAACATTTTTTTGCAGCTTCTCTAATTTTCTTTTTTTTGATTTGTCCTACTTTTTGTTTTTCTTCTTTCAAAATGAAGACCTCTTTTCTACTCAACAAATAAAAAAACCGACAATGTCGTCGGTTTTTATTATATACTATATGATAGTTAATGTCAACTAACTATTGTATATCATTTTTGTTTTTTAAATATTTTTCTATACTCACTTACCGGTATCCCTGTTCTTTTCAAACTCTTTAGCTTTTCCTGTTTTTTCTCCTCTCTCCTTGCCTTATATCTATCCTCATATTCTTTTTGCTTGCCGTTTGCTTTACGCTTAAGGTAGTTTTGATGAAGTCTGTCTTTTCTTGCCCTTTCTTTTTCTTCCTCCTCCCTTAATTTCTGCATTTCTTCTTCGGATAATTCTTCTTTCGGCGGTTCATAGTTGCCGATAAAGTTGAAGTAGATTTCGACTTTCTGATTGGCGGTTTGACTGCCTTTTCGATCTCGTTCGTGGACTAAGATTTTTTCTACAAACTCGTTAATGATGGTCGGTGTCAGTTCGTCAAAGTTATCATAGCGTTCAATCAACCGGATAAACTTTTTGGCTCTGTCGGTTTCTTTTTCGTATCGCTTGATGGCTTTTTCCAACTCATCGATTTCTTTACTAAGTTCCCTTTGCTCGGTTTCATACTGATTATTTAAGATTTCATATCGGTTATTCGGTATCTTCTCCAATATCATATCTTCGTATATTCGACACATTAAGCGTTCCAATTCCTGAAGTCTGTTTTTACTATCTATGAGCCTTGTCCTTTTCTTTTCCATTTCCATTTTTTCGCTTTCTTCCATTTCGTTTTGAATGGAATGGAGAAAGGCTTCGTTATCTTCATCAAGGCTTTTCTTAATGTCTTGTAAGGTGCTTTGAATGAGATTTAAGACTGCTTCTGCTTTTATCCTGTGAGCGGATGGACAAAGTGTTCCACAAGGTACTTTTGTGTAGGCACTGCAAGTATAATAAGGGATATTCTTGTAGTTACTTGTTCTATGCACATACATTTTACTTCCACAATCGGCACAATACATCAGTCCTGTAAGGGGATGGTATTCTCCCCAACCATCAGGATACCTTTTTACATTTCCTCTTATCCTTTGAACATTGTCAAATGTTTCTTGGTCTATAATTGGCTCGTGGGTATTTTCAAATATCAACCAGTTATCTTCAGATACGTATTTACTTTTCTTGTCTTTGAAATGTTTTCTTGTTTTGAAATTGACTGTATGCCCTAAGTATTCCTGTTTCTTTAAGATACTTGCAATCGTGGAGCTGCACCAACGATACGGATATTCAAACACTTTGCTTTGATGTAGTCCATATCCCAATTTCTGCTGATGATAGGCGGGTATATCTATCTTGTCGGCTTCTAATATTCTTGCGATGGCATAGGGTCCTTTTCCGTCCATCGTCAGATGGAATATTCTTCGGACAACTTCTGCTGCTTTCTCGTCGATAATCCACTGATTTTTATCGTCCTTGTCTTTGATATATCCATAGGGTGGACTGCTTCCTGTATGCTTTCCGCTTTCGCCTTTGGCTTTGAATGTGGACTTGATTTTCCTTGAGGTATCTCTTGCATACCACTCATTCATAATGTTTCGAAAAGGAGTAAAATCATCGTCTTTGTAAAAGCTGTCTACATTGTCGTTTATGGCAATGAGTCTTACTCCCTTTTGTCTTAATATCTCCATACATTGACCGACTTTGAGGTAATCTCTGCCAAGTCTTGACATATCCTTTACGATGATACAACCGATATTTCCTTGATTAACTCCGTTCATCATTGCCATAAAGCCCGGACGATCAAACTGTGTTCCGCTGATTCCGTCATCGGTAAAATGAATGATGTTCTCCAAATGATTTTTCTTTGCGTATTCTTCCAAAATTTTCTTTTGATTGACGATCGAATTGCTCTCGCCTTGTAGTTCATCATCTCGGCTTAACCTCTCATACAAAGCGGTTATTTTCTCATAATTTCTCACGATTACCTCCTTTCGCTCAAATTCTTCAATAAAAAAAGAATTAAGCAAAACATTTTTCACTCAAATAGTGATGAAGTGTTCTTCTTAATTCTATTACTCCGGCTGCCAATTTGTATTTCTTATATTGTTTCACCGCAAAATGTGTAGGTTCTTTCTTTTCCAATGCTTCAAAGAGTCTGTCTATCGGATTCATATAGGTTTCATCATCTTCTCTGACTTCTGAAGCGTCTATCATATCAAGGAGAGTTGCAAAGTTCTTTTCTTCTCTTGGAGCTTCATAGAAGATGTAGCCTATAAGTGCTGTGTAATAGAGCTTTTCGGCTTTCACCCAAAAGTCCTCACCTGCCTTTTCTCCCTCACCTTTGGTATTTGCAATGATAGTCTGAACAAGTTTTAATATATCTTTCTCAGAACGAATATAGGCAAATGGATTGTATTTCATGCTCTTTTTGAAGTTGATGGTATTTAAAATTTTTATCTCATATCCGTTATCTTCAAGCATTTTGCCACACTCAAGGACTATCGTTCCTTTCGGATCGGTTACGCAATATGACGAGTGCATTTGCATAAGGTTCGGTTTGACATAAAACCTCGTCTTACCACTTCCACTACCTCCTATGACAAGTACATTCTTATTTCTTGCATACTTTGGATTAGCAGGTCTGCCATTCATTGTCAGTCGTTCTGTTTGTGTTAGCAAGATGTTGTTTTGAAACTTCTCGTCCATATATGGCTCAATGTCTTTTTTATTTCCCCATCTTGCCGAGCCGTACTCTTTTCCTTGTCTAAACTTCTTGGCGTTTTTACCTTTGGTATAGACAATAAATTTAATTAAGGCTGCTACTCCAACTCCTACCAGTATATCAATAAGATGTATGCTTGGGATAAAACTCATCGTATTAAGCTCAAGTATTCCTTGAAATATCCTGTCTATTACATCTCCGCCGGTATAGCTTCTCACATGATAGGAGAAAATATTCCCAATATAGAAAAATGCAAGATAGGGAATGTTTTGTTTCACAAACTTTGCCTTATCTTGCACCTTAAATAAGCCTTTAATGTCCTTTAATATCTTATCTATCACAAGTCTCTTCACCCCCAATCAAAAGTAATAGGTAGTTCCTACCTTTTTGTGTTACAAAGGTCTGTATTCCGACCGCTTCACTGCCTTCTTTGCACCATTCCTTCACCTCAAAATATCCCTTGTTGTTCTTGGCATAGGGTAGAAGTCTACTTTTCTTATCCCGATAAATAAGGTTCTGATCTATCAAAAACTGAATAAATACCTTTTGTGGGATATGAAGCTCTTTTGCTGTGTTTCTAAAGTTGGTCAGCAGATTGTTATTCACCAGTTCATCAAAATACTTGGCTTTCGGCTCTAAATCTTCTATGATTTTTTCTTTTTCAGCAATCAGGTGATTGGCAAGGAGTACCGCATTTGCCAATATTTCTTCATTACTCATTTTTTCTTGATTTTTGATATATCCGCCATTCTTACGAATACTCGGCAATACCTCTGTGGTTACCCATCTTTTAAAGTCCTTTGCCTGTGGTAACTTGGAAGATAGGATAAGAGAGTAAAGACCGGACTCGTTGATTATCGTAAATGACTGTCTACCACCAAGGGTGTCGTGTTTCACGACTCCCTTATCTTCTTCCGCAATGTGTCTTACCAAAGCATCTCTCGTGTTTGAATAGCCCAGTTTTTCGGCTACTTCTTTTCCGATAAAGAAAAACTCACCGTCTTTTTCCATTACAGTGAGTTTCCCGAATTCCATATTTTCAAATGTTATCAAACTGCTCATAAGCTCTGCTCCTTTTGTTTATTCTTAACTTTATCCTTAGAAACAGTATTTTTTGCCATCTCCTTAAACTTCTCAATATTTTTGTGAATGGACTCTTTCCTCTCAGCCTTTCTTTCTGATGTTGCAAGAGCATTTTTAAAGGCTTTCTCCATCATTTTCATATCTTTGGCTTGGAAAAATACGGAGTATTTGCCTGTTTCCTTATCTTTCATCACTGAAAACTTAACACCATATTTGTTAAGCTCTTTTTTCAGTTCTTTCAGTTCCGCTTCTTCTACCGGTATTTCTTCCAGCTGTCCTTTTTTCGCCATATCCTTGAGCTTGACTTCATTTCCGTTTACTTTAACGAGCTTTTCAAGTCCTCCAAGTTTTTTCGCTTCTTTCATCAGTTTTTTCAATAGCGTTAAAAGAAGTTTTCCGGTTACTTTGGAAGCCTTAACCTCAAGGCTTAGTGTCTTTCTTGCAATTTCTTCGTTAATCACATTCAATATCCTCCTCTCATATCATAGCTTACAAGGGCAGAGTAATGTGCATCTATCCCACTTGGTGCATTATATGCTGCTGTTAGGACAAATGCTCTGATATTCCTAATCTTGTATTCATTTTCCTTAATAACATCTGACAGATACTCCAAATGCTCTGATTTAAGTTTTCTAAATCTTTCTTTTACTATTTGTGCAGGAAGCTTCGTTTGATTGATTGTAACAAACTCTCTATCATCAAGTATCATAATATCTGCCAGTATCTTTAATATCTCATCAAAGTCTTTAACTATAAATTTATTGCCCAACTCAAGATGTTCATAATAGCCTGTCTGTGTTCTTAACTCATCTAAGCAGTTCTGATATATATTTTTGTTTTCTATTTCCGCCTCTCCGTCCATCCTTTTTCTTGGTTCTGAATACTCGGCATCTATGACGGAATGATGGGTGGAATTATATGATGAAATATCTGTAGTAATCTTTGATGAATTATTTGTAGTATTCTCTGGTAATGGTTGGGGCATATTGCCATTTTGCATTGGCAGATTTTGCTCTGTTGCATTGGTGCAATCTGCACTTGTGCATTGGTGGATTTTGCACTTTTCCATTGGTGCATTTTGCCCTAATGCATTAGGCATAGCTTTTTCTAAGGCTTGTAATTCTTCTTTTTTCTTTTTGTTCTCAATTTCAGCATAAAGTTCCTCCAGTTTTTCAGTATTTATGGTGTACCATTTTGTTTTATCTCTTGGATCTTTATTGTAGTTTCCTACGAGTAGAAAACCTGCCTTTTCCAACTTCGCAAAGGTTCTTTTTACAGTATCGAAACTCATATAGTCAAAATCTTTTTCCTGCCATGCTCTTATTGAGTTATATGTCCAATATCTTCCGTCATAGAAGTTATTGCCGGATTTCTTATTTATTTCTATCCAATAGTTTATTTGCTGTAAGATAAGAGCTTCATTTAAACCTATCTCTCTTGCCAATGTCTTATTTGCAACGATAGGTTGTTCATCAAATAAATACATACTCATCTAAAAGCTCTCCTTTCCATGATATTTTTCCACTAAAAAAGACGATAGTTTTTATCCATCGCCTTTGGTAACCATTTTTATGAAATTTTTTATATTGATTTTATGGCTTCATTGATTCCTTGTAGGAACGCTATGATTACAGCTCCGATCATCGGTATTCCGTAAGGACTTACTAAAAATCCGATAATGAGTGCTTCTATTGCTGCTCTTGTGTTGTGTAGCATAAAGAACGAGCCTATGGCAGCAAATACACACATCAGCATGAGCAAGTACAGTATCGCAGTCCCTATGCTAAGCAAGAATGTCAGAAATGCAGTGAGGATACTTAACGATAGGCTGATCGGAAACAAGATTATTTTAATGATCCATCTCATTTATTCTCCACCGCCTTTGCTAATGGAATAACTGACATAATGGCTTGAAATATTTTTTTACATATCATAAAAGCCTCCTTTTCGATATTTTGTTTGATTTTAAAAATAGGGATACAGTGCTGAAAGCTCCTATTTATCAAGCTTTTTCCTCTGTATCCCTATTATATCTCAAGCCCAGTATGTTTCTATTTAAACTTTGTATTCTATCAATTCAACATTTTGAGGATAAATATTTACATTACAGTATGTTTCTATTTAAACAAGGCTTGAGCTAGTGCATCAATTTTATCTTGCTTATTTACATTACAGTATGTTTCTATTTAAACATAATAACAGGAAGAACTATTCCTCCAAGAAAACCAATTTACATTACAGTATGTTTCTATTTAAACGGAGTTACTCTTACATTTTTGAGAGAGGGAATTGCAAGATTTACATTACAGTATGTTTCTATTTAAACGAAAAAACAAAACTTAGAGAGTATGATGTTTTTTTATTTACATTACAGTATGTTTCTATTTAAACTGCAACAACAGCTACTGTCGCAACCACAGCTACTACATTTACATTACAGTATGTTTCTATTTAAACAGCAGGTTCTGCTGCCTTGGTTTTAGCAAATCAAGAATTTACATTACAGTATGTTTCTATTTAAACAGCACGTAACCCGGAATTTTTTAGACCTTGGAGACTATTTACATTACAGTATGTTTCTATTTAAACTATAGTTCCGGATAGTGTATCAAACAAAGTAAGTTTATTTACATTACAGTATGTTTCTATTTAAACGATAAAGCAGTACCTTTTGCAAGAATTATTTCAAGATTTACATTACAGTATGTTTCTATTTAAACCAAATATTTTAAAAATATCAGAAAAAATGGTTGTTACATTTACATTACAGTATGTTTCTATTTAAACATAGTCAAACTCGCCTTTAAATCCGTCGTATTTTTTATTTACATTACAGTATGTTTCTATTTAAACTCTATTATCCATACCACGATACATAATGTCATAAAGATTTACATTACAGTATGTTTCTATTTAAACTATTTTTCATTTACGAATTAGACAAGAGAGAAGAAATTTACATTACAGTATGTTTCTATTTAAACGTTAGTTCGGCTCTTTTTCTTTCTTTCTCTAGCTTCATTTACATTACAGTATGTTTCTATTTAAACTGACTTATCTACATCAAGCATAAACTCAATATAGAAATTTACATTACAGTATGTTTCTATTTAAACTTTTATTCTCCTTTTTTGTTTTCTTTTTTGGTTAAATTTACATTACAGTATGTTTCTATTTAAACTAATCTAAATAATCATTAAAATTCTTTTTAAAATTATTTACATTACAGTATGTTTCTATTTAAACGATGTTTTAATACCAGTACAAAGTCAATTTTTTACAAATTTACATTACAGTATGTTTCTATTTAAACACGAAGTCTTGGAATAATGATTCTGTTGTTTGATATTTACATTACAGTATGTTTCTATTTAAACAAATTTATGATGATGAAAAAGTTACAATGAACTTAATTTACATTACAGTATGTTTCTATTTAAACTTTTCTAAAATTTCTTTTAATAATTTTAGTTCTTCATTTACATTACAGTATGTTTCTATTTAAACTTTATCTTCAGATAAAAAATTTTCATTTGTTTTGTATTTACATTACAGTATGTTTCTATTTAAACCTACTATAGTTTCTTTACTCTTTTGTGAATTTTCTATTTACATTACAGTATGTTTCTATTTAAACCGAAACTCTAGCAAAGAGAGAAGCGGAAATCACTATTTACATTACAGTATGTTTCTATTTAAACTCTCCTGTTCTTCGATATAATTTGCCAATAATCTTTATTTACATTACAGTATGTTTCTATTTAAACTAAGCTATCATATTTTCAAAGTTTCTAGTCTTTACATTTACATTACAGTATGTTTCTATTTAAACAGGTAATTCTATACATATTGAAAATACTACCATTAATAAGGCAATTCTGTCTATATACAAAATTTTTTCGAGATTTTCCACTAAATTTTTTAACTGAAACAGAATTGTTTGAAATTTTAACATTTTTTAATCTGTCGAATCACCAAAGTATTTAATATATTCATGGTTGACAAATTATAAATTTATATAAAACTTTTATATATTTAATGTTAATTTTATTATTATATATTAAAAGAGACAATAATAGAAAATTGAATATTCTCCTATTATAATTATTTTAAATAAAATTATCTGTAGCTCCGTTGTCTATGCCTAAGATTTCTTTTTCGAGCCATTTTTCGTCTCTACTGTTAAATATTATTAGTGAATCTCTATCTTTTCTTATTGTTTTGGCTAATGATTTTTTCAAGGTAAATAATTGGGATTTGGTTAATTCTCCTTCGAATACCGAATTTTGCACATGAGAGAGATATTTTTTACAAGTTTTGAATGTATCTCTCCACACTTTTGCACCTTTTTCATCAAGCACTATATCATAAACTAATATTATATACATTTCTACCACCAAAGTTTAAAGCTTTCATATTCTTTTTCATTCATTAGATGTTTTACAAGTTTATATGCCTCTAATCTAATTAAATATTTGTAACTTACACTTTTTCCTAAAGTTTTATGCTTTATTGTTTTATTTAATCTATCTTCATATTCCTTTAAAACTATCTGAGAACCTTGTTTTGTAAATTGAAGATAATTTAATCCTTCTATAAAGTGCTTTTCTGTAATTTGTTTTTTATTTAAGAGTGAAAAAATCATTCTATCCCCAATAAGTGGTTTAAATATTTCTGCTATATCAAGCGCAAGTGAAAATCTTCTATCTCCGGGAGAATGTAGATAACTAACAGTAGGATTTAATTGTGTTATGTATATTTGTGAAAGTACAGTCGTATAAATTAGTGTATTTACAAATGAAATTAAAGTATTTATTAAATTATCCGGTGGACGCTTTACTCTTTTTTCGAAATTTATTTCTTTATCGATAATTGTATTCCATGAGTCATAATAAACTTTATGAATATTTCCTTCTATCCCCATAAGTTCAGAAATATTGGTTTGTAAATCAATATGTCTTTTTAAATTTGAAATAATCTCAATAAATTCTTTTACATTTTTCCCTCTTTCATTATAGTACCTTAAGTTTCTTAAAATTCCCTCTGTTGCTCCCTTAACAAATTCTTTTGCTAGAACAAGTCTTTTATCTTCATTAGAAAAGTATTCTACCTGCTTTACAAGCAATTTACCTGAAATATTTTGCTCTTTTGGATAAAAACTTCCAGTATAAAAATTATAATAGTTAAAAAAATGTACAGATATTCCGTATTTTGAAAGTATATTTATCAAACTCGTATTAAAACCCATTTCAGTCATAACATAAATATCTGAAACAGTTTCTATTGGAATATCTTTTTTATTTCCGTTGTTCGTACAAATCTGTAAAGTATTATCTTTTCTTTTTAAATCTGATTCAGAATATATAAAATAACTTTTTTTCATAACTCCTCCCTATATTAGACATATATCACAATATGCACAATTTTTACATAATTTTATCTTTTTAAATTCAGGAGGCCTTTCACTTTCAACCAAAGTTCTTATTTCTTCCAGAATTTTTGGAATCTTTTCAAAATCCTGCAATTCCAATTTAATTATCTTACTCTTTCTTAGAAGAGGATAGTCCAAAACTCCCGTAATGTCTTTAACTCCTTCATTATGTAAAATCCAAAGATAATATTTTATCTGTTCAATAGAGGCTTCCTCCATTACTTTACTCTTTTTTACTTCATGAATTATATTTTTATCTTTTATATAATCTATATTTATAATATTTTTTACATTAATATGCTTTTCTTCTCCACTATAAAATTCTTCATCAATGGATCTTCCTATTGAAACATCTTCATTTGTATGCTCCATTGTAATCCCATTATAAAAATACCAAAGTTTCCTTTTACAAACAAAATTGTAATAAACCATTATCCCCGTAATTTCTCTATCCATAAAATCACCTATATAAAACTATCATATTCATATTCATAATCTGTTTTATTGACATCAATTATTTTTTCAAATCCTACACCGTCTAACAACTTACCTTCTTCAGAAGTCAATCTTATAAATCCTTTTTCATCATATTTACAATATACTTTGTATAAGTTTATATTTTTTGATATTTCAATTTTTTCTTTTAAATATTTAGTATCATATAAACCAACAGATACAGTATATTTCATAAGTTCGTCTAATTTTTTAGTATATTTTAACTTTAAATCTATTTTTTCATCTTCAGATTCACTGCAAATTAATTTGCTCTTTATATCTTTAAGTTCATTTAATACTGAATTTATCTCATTTTCATTTAAAAGTCCTCTTTCAACATCTACAGGAAAAACATTAAATGATATAATATCTCTAAATGTCTGTTTAGTTTCAGCCTCTATTCCCAAATCTCTTAATGATATATTAATATAATTATATCTGTCCTTGTATTCTTTCAAAAATGCAGACTCCTTTATTTTTTCAAAAGTGAAAAATTCTTTTATTAAATTCTGTTTATCCTTTTCAGTTAAAATACCATCCCCTTTTTGTTTAATTGCTTCTTTACTTAAATCATAAATTTCTTTATAAATAAATCCTTTTTTTGAATCTTTGTTTTCTTTTAATAAATTTTTATTTATTTCTGTAAAAACATAGCAGTTATAATCATTAACTTCTTTTTTTCCTTTCCTGTTAACTCTACCAAGTCTTTGAAATAAGCCATTTAAATCTGAAAGTTCTGTAAATAAGAAATCAAAATCTATATCTAAACTGGCCTCCACTATTTGCGTTGATATCCAAATTTCATTTCCTATATTTTCAGTTTTTCCAATTTCTATTATTTTATTTTCTTTTTCATTTCTTTCTTTTTTTATAAACTTACTGTGTAAAATATTTATATTTACTAATCCCTTTTCTTTCAAATCTGCAAAAATTTCTTGAGATTTTTTTATGGTATTACAAACAACTAAATATTTTTTATTATTTGAATTGTTTTTCACATAATGATTATAAATATATTCAGAATTAAGTTCTTCCTCTACTACTTTTACATTATGTCTTTTCATATCATTTGTAAATTCTTTAGTAATAAATTTATATTTTTGCTCCTGTTTGTCCAAATAATCTAAATTTTCCACAACCAATAAGTCTTTTATGAAAGGTGGAAAAGTTGCTGTAAATATGGAAACTTTTCCCCCTATTTCAATTATGTCCTGTATCCCGCGAATAAGAGTTGCCAAAAGTTCAGGACTATATGCCTGTATTTCATCTATAACAACCTTTGAATAACTCATCATGGCATTTTTAAATTCAAATCCTTTACTTCTAAAAACAAAATCAAAAATCTGATCAGGAGTTGTTATATTTAAAGGAATAGAAAACTTCTTACTATTTTCGTAATAGGATAAAATTTTATCATTATCTTCACCATCAAAGTTTTTAAGATACATACTCAAAGTATCACTATGCAATAATGCAACCCTTTCTTCGATTTCTTCACCATTACAAATATTATTTGTAATCCTGTTATAAATAGAATTTATAGCAGTTTTTAAAGGCAACACAAAAAAGCCTTTGGTATCACCAATCCAATGTAATCCCGCTTCAGTCTTTCCCATTCCTGTTTGTGCAATAACTATTAAATTTTCTTTTTTATTTTCCTTACAAAAATTTTGTAATTCATTCCAATTAGCTTTGTCATCTTTTCTTTTCCAATTATTTAATAAATTATCCAATCCTTTTTCCAGAAAATTAGGATAAAATTCAGCAGGAATATGAGCACTTGCAGAATAATCACATTTATTAAGTAATCCTAAAATTTTTATAAAGTCCATTTGATTTTCTTTATAAGAATCTTTAATCTTTTTTAAATTTCTATCTAATTTTTCTTTTCGATTCTTGTCTAAATCAGGATAAATATTTAAAAGTCTCTCCAATATCAACTTTCTATTGTCTTCACAAGTTATATATTTAAAATTATCAATATAATGATGATGATTAAAAATTGCATAAGATGCCAAACTATTCTCATCAAAAAAACTTTTAGAAAAATTATTCAAATCAATATACATCATATAGTATGACAATATATTGTGAGGAACCTCTTTAAACTTATCAAATTTAGTATTATTTTTAAGCCTTTTAGTAAATAAAAAATCTGCCTTACCTACGTCATGGTATATGATTGCTCTTTCTAAAATTTTACTATCTTCAGTATCTACATAATTCAAACTTATAAGTAATTCTAAACATTTTAATAAGTTTTCTGTATGCTCTTCAATAGTTTCATCCGGTTTTGCAAGTGACTCTGCTATAAATCTATTTTTGAAAATTTCCATTTAATCCCCTAAACTAAACTAACAATATAACCATCTTCATCCAAATAAATATTTTTATCTGTGGATTTATTATATTCTTTTAATTCATCAAAGTCTATTTTGTATTCAGATAAATAACCAACTCTGTACTTTTTAAATTTTCTTTTTCCATCTTGTATTTCATAATTTTTATTAATATAATAATTAGTACCTCTGGCTTCTATTCTTTCAGTTATCTCTTTAAAAATATCTTTTAAAAATATTGTTTCTTGTTCAATTGCATCTGTAGGAACATATCCACTATTATATATAAATTCAATATCATTCGGATTATCTTCATAAATATTAACAAATTTAACTTCTTTTATCTCTACAAAATCTTCACTTCTTCCAAGTGATGTTAAATTGTATATGTTTTTTTCAACAGTATCCAAAACTTCTTTAGAACTCCTAATATGAACTACCAAATCTACATCATAAAGAACTTCATAATATTTAATAGAAGTAGTTAATGAAGCATAATAAGAATACGGAATTGCATATTTACTATTTTTCTCTTCATCAAATTGTAATTTTTCAAGCTTTATTTTTGAATTTAAATCATTAATTTCAGACAAAAGATTTTTATATTCCTCTGATTTCTTATCAAATTGTTTTTGTCTCATTTTAAGTTTAGAAATTTCATCTTTTATACTTTTTTCAAAAATTTTAAAATCATCTGACTTATTTTGATAAAATTCTCTTAGATTACATATTCTGATGTATTCTTTCAATTCTTCTTCAACATATATATCTATAGTAGTCCGATTCTTAAAACTATTTCCTTGAGGTTTTAAGGCTTTAGCAATAATTTTATATCCTTCATTAAAAGTATCAGGATTTTTTAATTTAACTAAAATTCCTCTATCATCCATAACATTATTTAAAAAGGCTTGATCCTTATACATTTCTTTCCCTAAGGATTGAAATCTACCTTGAATACTTATATCCATATCTTTGTATTCTTTATAGTTACAAGCATTATGAATTGCACCGATTATGGTTGAATAAGGTGGAAGTGGATAAGTCATTTTATTTTCTGAAGTTTCCTCTTTTTTATAATTAGCTTTATTTTGATGTAACTTTATCCTTAAAAGTTTATCCTTCATAATATTTTTTTACATCCCCTTTTAACTTTTCAAAAAATTCAGTAACACTTATAGGATTTAACTTTTCTTTTATTTCCTTTTCATTTACAAAGTTTCCACCTTCAATAAATGCTATTTTATAATCTTCTTTATTTAGCCTTTCAATCAATTCATCAGTTATTTTTAGTGTGCTTTTTGTAACATTCACGACATTATCAAAATAGTGAGTTTTACAGTTTCCAATTCCTCCAAATATCATTAGAGGTTCTGCATTATCAAGATTCCCTTTAACGACTAATGATAAGTTTTCTATTGTTTCCAATATTAAATTTACTCTTTCAATTTTTTCAGAAACTTCCGCCTCTGCATTAAAATTTTCATCAACACCCACTTTGTCTAAATCAAATGTTATACTGTATTTCTTTAGTGACTTATCAAATTCATATTGATATGGCATAAGTCCTGATTCTCCTGCTTTTTCTTGTAAATTTATTCCATTATCTCTTGCATAAGTTGATGCTAAACATAAATTGTTGTGAAATCTTGTTTCATTAACAAATTCATCACACGCAACTGCATCTGTTAAATAAAATGAACTTTTTCTTATAACTGTTAAATTGTTAGTATTCATATATCCGCCTTCAAGCGCTCTGCAATTTGATGCATTCATTTCTTCAGTAACTTCTTTTTGAGTTACTTTTTTATCAACTACAACCTTCAAATCATCATACATTCCACTTTGAGCCATAATTGCATTTTTCATACTTTCTCTACTTCTTGTAGCATAAATTTTACCATTTTTAAAAACTTTTTGTACAGATGATGCATTCCCCAAAGTTTCTCCATAATTTGAAGTAATATTACATACAATAGTAAGTGTTAATCCTAAATTTTTCTTTTCTTTATTTTCCATTTTTTAATCCTCCTACTTATTTTCATTATTTCCATTTTTATTATTATCTTCTTTAACACGTAATGCATTTACAAATGTATATGCTACATTTTTATTTTTTTCAAAATCTTTAAACAAATAATATGCAAAATCAAATGTTACAGAACTATAAGATGAAAGTTGAAGTAACGTTACTGAAAACTTTTCATAATCTTTAAAAGTCAAACAGGAAATTAATTTATTCCTATATGCATCGATTTTTCTAGGCGTATCTTTTAATTTAAAAACGACTTTTTCTGCACTTTCTCTGGCATTAAACAAATTAAAATTCATTTGTTTCTCTTCCTTTTCCAATTGCTCTTTTTCTTTTTTGTTATTCACCATAATATCAACTCCTTCATATATTTTTTGGTTTATTCTAATTAATTGACTAATTAAAAAACTATGGTTATCTATTTTGTTTTCTTTGTTATCTTTATTTTTTGGCTTACTGCCATCTCTAAGGAGCTTATCAATTAGATAATCCAAATACTTAGTATATAGGATACAATCAATAACTTCATCTAAAATCGGTTCATATTCATCAGTCCTCAATTTACAAGGATTGTTTATTGCTTTAAAAATATTATCATCTTTTATATTTGAAATTTTTTCGAAAATTCCAATAGCGGAATTTCGTAAAAACATTGTTTCAAAATATTCCTTATTTTCCTTTTTACCATTTTTAATCTGCATATTTTTAGATATTATTTCAACTTCATAATCTAAAAATCTTGAGACATTTTTTGTGGTAAAAAATAAATTTAACTTAAAGTTTTCAAATATTCCAACTGAATTTTTTTTATCTAAATCCAAATTTTCATCTGTTAAATAATCATTTGATTTTAATAACATATCGGTTGAAAAATTATTATTAATAAAAAACGAACTATCTCCTTTTGAGAACGCAAAAGGAATATAATCAAATTCGCAATAATCTTCAAACACATAGGTATTATAGTCCCAATTGAATGATAAAGATTTTGTCTTTCTCCCTTGATCAACATAATATCCCAATAACCTACATATTTTTTGTTTTTCTTTTCCCATACAACTTGGATTACAAAATTTCGAATACATTGATTTTGCCCCTTCAAATGTCTTTTTTATTAATTCAAGCTTATTATCAGATATTTTCAATAAAATATTATCCTTGTTTTTTATAGAAATTTCATCATTTTTAAATGTATTTTTCATTATTGTATTCCAAAAACTTTTTAAATTTTTAACTTTTTCTTCATCAAAATCTTCAGAATTTAAAAGATTTTCCAACCTTTTATGATGCATTTTATCTTTAAAATATTCTTCTGCAAATTCATAATATTTCTCTTCATTTTTTGATATATCTATATCATCAAAATTATATAAAAGCACATCACTTCTTCCATTATATTCTGTTGAATAATTGAGTTTATGATATTTTAGATACCTTATAATTCCAACTGCAGCTGTTGAAAATCTCCAATCAGAAAATTCTAATTTTCTATCATATCCGTTAAAATTACCTTCATCTTCTATCATTAAATCATCTCCCAAGAATCTATAAGCTGTAATAGTCCGAAACCTGAAGCATTTTTACTTCCGACTGACGAAATCAGCATTTCGTTTAATAAGCTATTATCGGCATTAATTATAATTATTCCTAAACTAACATCAATATACAATCCATAAAAAAGTACAACAGCTTTTTTCATTTCAGAAATATCCATCTTCATATCATCAATAGCGTTGGAATAATTTGGAAAATGAATTTTTAAATTTTCTTTAAATTTATCAAAGAAATCCTCATCACAAACAGTTATATGCCTGTCTGTATTTTCTTCTCTATTATGCTCACGAATGACAAGAGGAGAACAAAATTTAAATCTTGCACAATTTCCCACAATCTTTTTTTCATTGACAATTTTAGCATCTGTTAAAACTATAAAATTATTTTCAGAAATTTTAAATTCCTTGTCTTTATATTCTAAAAACGAATTGAAAAAGATAGTTCCAACATCAGTTTTTGGAGCTTTAAAAGTAATCTCAAAATTATTTTCTCCAACTTCAATTCTGTTGGAAAAAAATTTGGGTTTAAAAAATTTAACTGCCCATGAATATTTTTTTTCATCACTTTTGATATAATCATCCCCAAAAAACTTTTCAAAAAAATTACCATCAGAATAATTTGATACCGCTGTTTTAAAAAATTTAATACAAAAACGATGATAATCTTTAGGGATGAAATTATTATCTGTTTTAAATTTTAAAACGATTTTCATAACAAACACCTCTCTTTATATTAATTATTTATTATCGTATTTTAATTTCTAATTTTAATATTTTAATCTAATTTTTTCGGCTCATAAATTTTATAATATTTTCCTTTGTACTTTATTATATTTTCCAGCTTTTCATATTCATTTGTAGCTGAATTTTTTACTTCTGCTTCGTATAGGTCAGATTCTATTAATAGCTTTCCTTTTTGGTCGTATAATTCAATTTTTTTGTCTTTCATTTTAGAGATATTTTTTATTTCACTCTTTAATATTTCTTCGAGATGAGATTTTTCTTTTAGCTCTTTAAAATTACTATCACCATTTTCAATTACAATTGTGTATGAAATATTATAAATTTTTTGAGTTATTTCTACACCATTAGCAAATTTTAAATGTAAAAATATAAATATTAATACTAAAACTAAATTTAGTATATGATTTAATTTTTCAGATTTTTTCGATATTATAACAAAAAATAAGCTATCCAATATCATAATAACAAAAAGAAATCCCAAGATAATATACAAATTCTTAATAAAAAAGAGCATTAATCCTAAAGCTGCAATAACAAAATGAAATAATCCATAAAATTTTAATATCTTTTCAGCATATTTTATTTTTGGATTTCTCATTAAAATATTATAAACTTCAGAAACATACTCTTTATTCCTCATTCTATAGAACATAATTCCATAATATGAATTTATCACTAAAACAAAAGCAACCATTCCATAATAGTAGATGTCTTTCATAATAACCTCCCAATAAACACGTTATTATTTTATAATACAACATTATTATATCAAATTACATACATATATTCAATAATTTACTGAAAATATTTTCATAAAAAATAGCGAAGAAAAACTTCGCTATTTTTTTATGAATTTTTGTTAATTAAAATAATTCTTTTTTTATTTTTTCATAAACTGCATCAACTGTAAATCCAAATTTTTCAAATAATAAATTTGCAGGTGCTGATGCTCCAAATGTATCAAGACCTATTGAAATTCCATCTAATCCGATATATTTACCCCAACCAAATGTTGATAAGGCTTCAATGCTGACTCTCTTTCTGATGTTATTAGGTAATACACTTTCTTTATATTCTTTACTTTGCTTTTCAAATTCTTCCATACATGGCATTGATACAAGTCTTGTGCAAATATTTTCTTCTAAAAGTTTTTCACAAACTTTGTAAGCTAAGCTAACTTCTGAACCTGATGCAATTATAATCATTTCAAAATCTTTTCCAAAGTCTTTTAGGACATATCCACCTTTTAGAGCTTCTGATGAAGTTTCTTCTAAATTAGTCAATTTTTGTCTTGTAAGTGCTAAACAGCTTGGAGTTTTTCTATTCTTTAATGCAGATATCCAAGCATAAGCAGTTTCTTTTGCATCACAAGGTCTATACATAGAAACATTTGGTGTAGATCTAAACATTGCCAAATGTTCAATTGGTTCATGTGTAGGTCCGTCTTCTCCAACTCCAATACTATCATGAGTTAAAACATAAATAACACCTTGATTCATAAGTGCAGAAAGTCTTACAGCAGGTTTTAAATAGTCACTGAAAACAAAGAATGTTGCACAATATGGTAAAAGTCCTCCATGTAATGAAATCCCATTACAGATTGCAGCCATTGCATGTTCTCTTACTCCAAAGTGAATGTTTTTTCCAGTTCTATTTTCAGGTGAATAGTAGTCAAATTCTTTCATTGTTGATTTGTTTGATGGTCCTAAATCTGCTGATCCTCCAAAAAGATTTGGTAATAATTTAGAAAATCTATTAAGCACAATTCCGCTTGATTCTCTTGAAGCCATATCTTTATCAAATTCAGTAATTGATGAATCATTTAAGATTTCTTCGTCAATTTCTTCTTTCATAAATTTTTGGAATAAATCATATTTTTCAGGATATTTAACTTTGTATTCTCCAAGTTGTTTTTCCCATTCATCAACAAAAGTATTTTTTCTTTCAACAACTTCTTTCATATATTTTTTAACTTCTTCAGGAACATAAAAACTTTCTTCATATTCCCATCCAATATTTTTCTTAAATGTTGGAATATTATCTTCTCCCAATGGTTCTCCATGTGCTGAAGCACTTCCCTGTTTAGTTGAGCCGTATCCGATTTTTGTCTTTATTTCTATTAATGAAGGTTTATCAGTTAATTTTGCTCTTTCTATTGCTTCTTTAATTTCATTGATATTATTACCATCTGCAACAAAATAAGTATCCCAACCTAGAGCTTCATATCTAGCTCTTACATTTTCGCCAAAAGCAGTTGAAGTATCTCCTTCAATCGTTATATTATTGCTATCGTATAAAACTATAAGTTTTCCTAATTTTAATGTACCTGCAAGTGAAGATGCTTCATTGCTGATACCTTCCATAAGACAGCCGTCTCCAACGATTGAATAAGTATAGTGATCTACTATTTTACAATCGTCAGTATTGAAAATTGAAGCTAAATGACTTTCAGCTAATGCCATACCAACAGCCATTGAAACACCTTGTCCAAGTGGTCCTGTTGTTGCATCTATTCCAGCAGTATGACCATATTCAGGATGTCCCGGAGTCAAGCTGTCAATTTGTCTAAAATTCTTTATATCTTCAATACTAACACCATAATCAAATAAATGAAGTAATGAATATAAAAGCATAGAACCATGTCCTGCTGATAAAATAAATCTATCTCTGTCAACCCAATTTGGATTTTTAGGAGAAATCTTCATACAATCATTAAATAAAGTAAATGCCATTGGTGATGCTCCAAGTGGAAGTCCAGGATGTCCTGACTTTGCCTTTTGAATAGCATCAGCACTTAATGTTCTCATAGTATTAATACATAAATTCTTAATTTCCATATCATTCCCTCACTTAAATATATTATTTTTAAAAACAAACTTAACGAATTAATTATATCAATAAATACAATTTTTTTCAATAACATAACTATTGATTCAGCAACTAAGACTCTAGAGTTGTCAAACATATGTGACAAATCTAGATTTAATATACAACCAAACAATTTATTGTTATGATTCAATTCATAAAAATTAGCGTTTTATGATTCTGGATATCACATCAATTGACAAACAAATTAAAATAATATATAATCATTGTATAAAATTATAGAAATGATTACTAGAGGAAATTAATAATGTTTTACTTCTTAGTGTTTATAGGAATTATCAGTTTAATAAAAAGATATTTAATTATAAAAAAAATAATTAAAGTAAAAGAAATTCCTTATTATAATGAAAATCAAATTTCTGAAAAAACAAAAGATGATATAATAGAAAAATATGGAAATTTTTACTTAATTATTTCAATAATATATTTTTTTATAGCATTATTGTTCAGAAATTCAAGATATATTTATATTGTTACATCTCTCTCAATAATTCCTATTTTATACTACAAATGGTGGTTACTAAAATTTGTACGATACAAGACAAATGATAGATTTAACAATTAAAAAAGTTGGAGAAAACTCCAACTTTTTTAATTCTATAAATTACTTTGTTCCGAACAATCTATCTCCTGCATCTCCAAGTCCAGGAATAATGTAACTATGTTCATTTAATCTCTCATCCAATGCAGCTACAAAAATATCTACATCCGGGTGATTTCTTTGAACAGCTTCAACTCCTTCAGGAGCTGCAATTATGCAAACCAATTTGATATTTTTACAACCCTTTTGTTTTAAAAGTTTTATGGCATCAGAAGCAGAACCTCCTGTTGCAAGCATTGGATCAAGAACTAAAAAATCTCTTTCTTCTGCATCTACAGGTAATTTGCAATAATATTCAACAGGTTGTAAAGTTTCAGGATCACGATATAACCCAATATGACCAACTTTTGCAGCAGGAAGAATATTTAACATACCTTCAACCATTCCAAGTCCCGCTCTTAGGATAGGAACTACTCCCAACTTTTTACCTGATAATCTCTTAACCTTTGTCTTTTGTAAAGGTGTTTCAATTTCTACTTCATCAGTTTTTAAATCTCTTGTAACTTCATAAGCCATAAGCATTGAAATTTCATTTACTAAGGCTCTAAAATCTTTTCCACCGGTTTTTTTATCCCTTAAATATCCCAACTTATGTGAAATAACCGGGTGATCGAATACTGTTAATTTTGACATGCAATTACCTCCTATAATTATGCAAAAATTTTTTCATTTTATTAAATTAATTTTTACTATTATACAAAAATTTTTTTAATTAGTAAAGTCTATTTGTTATATTGATAAAATATTTCTAATATTTTTCACAAAAAATTTTCATCAAAAATATTGAAATGTTTTTACTTTTATGTTATACTATTCTAGTAATTAAATTTGCCGGCGTGTCGGAACTGGCAGACGAGACAGACTCAAAATCTGTTATCCGCAAGGGTGTGTGGGTTCGAGTCCCACTGCCGGCACCATTTCAAAAACTAACTTTTTTGTTAGTTTTTTTTATTGTGAAACAACAAGGTTCCCGGGAACCCACCCGATGCGAAGCATCGTGGAAGGGTGGGGTTCTTATTGCAAAAAAAGGTATGAATCAACATACCTTTCTAATCTATTTTACATTATTCATTTTTTCTCTACAAGCTTTTTCAATTAAATCTAGCTTATCAATACTTTCTTGTTCAGTTTTTCCTATTGTATAGATATATAACTTAATTTTAGGTTCTGTTCCTGATGGTCTTAAAGCATACCAAGACCCATCATTCAAATAGTATTTTAGACAATTTTGTTTTGGAAAATCTAAATATCCATCTTTAAAATCGATGATTTCTTTTAAAGAAATATCTTCCATTTCTTTTATAGGATTTTCTCTAAAATCTTCCATCATTCTTCCAATTCTTTGTTGTCCTTCAATTCCTTCAAGTTCAAGAGAAATTTGTCTTTCGTTATAATATCCGAATTCTTCATAAATATCATTTAAAACATCTAATAGACTTTTTCCTTGTTTTTTATAATATGCAGCCATTTCTACAACCATCATTGAAGCTCCAACAGCATCTTTATCTCTTACGAATGTTCCGTAGCAAAAACCTATGCTTTCTTCATATCCGAAAACATAATTTTTTTCTTTAGTTATATCATATTCGTTTGTCTTACCACATATATTTTTAAAACCTGTTAATGTTTCAACTGTTTCTATTCCATATTTTTTAGCTATTACTCTTGATAAATCTCCTGTTACAATAGATTTTACTAAAACCGGATTTTCGGGTAAATTCTTAAGTGCATATCTTTGTGAGAAAATATAATATGATAATAAGGATCCAATTCTGTTACCGTTTAAAAATACATATTCCCCATTTTTATCTCTAACTTCAAGGGCAACCCTATCACAATCAGGATCAGTTGCAATTAAAATATCTGCTCCAACTTCTTTACCTAATTTTTCAGAATAAAGAAAAGCTTTAGGAACTTCAGGATTAGGATATCCAACAGTTGTAAATTCGGGATCCGGCATTTCTTGTTCTTTTACAACAAAAATATTTTTAAATCCTCTTCTTTTCAAAACTTCTCTAACAGGTAAATTTCCAACTCCATTTAAAGGAGTGTAAACCACTTTAATATCTTTGTCTATATTTTTATCATTTATAGCTAAATTTAGAACTTCCTTTTTATAATCTTCCTCTACTGAATCATCAATATATTTAGCAATTCCGCTCTTTAGAGCATCCTCAAAAGGAATTAATTTTACATCTTCAAATTTTTCAATTTTATCCATATGAGCTGAAATTTGATTTGCAATGTCATCAAGAATTTGTGATCCCTCTTTCCAATATGCTTTATATCCATTATATGCTTGTGGATTGTGACTTGCAGTAACCATTACTCCGGCTATACAATTTAATTTTCTAATAGCATAAGAACACATTGGAGTAGGTCTGATTCCCTTATATATATATGATTTAATTCCATTTCCTGCCATTATTGAACAAGTAAGTTCTGCAAATTCTTTTGACCCATATCTGACATCATAACTTAAAGCAACTCCTCTTTCAACAGCTTCTTGACCATAATCAATAATAGTATTTGCAAGAGCCTGAGCAGCTTTCGAAACCATATATTTGTTCATTCTATTTGTTCCTGCACCAAGTTTTCCACGAAGGCCGGCAGTCCCGAATTCTAAAACTTTATAAAATCTATCTTTAATTTCTTCTTCATTATCTTTTATTGAAAATAAATCATTTTTTGTTTTTTCATCAAAAAAATCATTATTTAACCATTCTTCATAAACTTTTTTGTAATCTATCATAAAGTCCTCCTAAATATATATTCTCTTATATTTTACATCAAAAGGTATTTTATTTCAACACTTCAAATTAAAGTAAATTTCAAAATAAATGTTTGTAATGATAAATTTATGGTATAATTAATTGGTATGATTAAAAAATAATATGAGGTGATTAAATGAGATTTATTTCTTGGAATGTTAATGGACTTAGAGCTTGTATAAAAAAAGGATTTTTAGATTATTTTAATGATATTAATGCAGATTTTTTCTGCTTACAAGAAATTAAGATGAGTGAAGGTCAACTTGATCTTGAACTTGAAGGCTATGAAGCTTTCTATAATTATGCAAAAAGAAAGGGATATAGCGGAACTGCAATTTTTACAAAATATAAACCTTTAAGTGTAAAATATGGAATGGGAATAGAAGAACACGACAATGAAGGAAGGCTTATAACATTAGAATATGATGATTTCTTTTTAGTGACTTGTTATACACCAAACTCAAAACAGGAACTTTTAAGACTTGACTACAGAATGGTTTGGGAAGATGCTTTTAGAAATTACTTACTTGATTTAAATAAAACAAAATCAGTAATAGTTTGTGGCGACTTAAATGTTGCTCATAAAGAAATTGACTTAAAAAATCCGAAGACAAATAGAAAAAATGCAGGATTTACGGATGAAGAAAGAGAAAAGATGTCCATTCTTTTAGATAGCGGTTTTACAGACACTTTTAGATATTTCTACCCTGATAAAGAAAATGAATATAGTTGGTGGAGTTATTTTGGAAAATCAAGAGAAAGAAATGCAGGTTGGAGAATTGACTATTTCTTAACTTCAAAAGACATGAATGATAGACTTGTAGATGCACAAATACATCAAAGCATTTTAGGTAGTGATCACTGTCCTGTTTATTTGGAAATAAAATAGTCTCTTTTTAGAAAGATATATTGAATAAGATATATCTTTTTTTATATATTTATTTTTTATTAATTATAAAAAAGACTATCACATCACTGCGATAGTCTTTAATTCTAATCAACGATTTTTAATTTTATATTATTCTTATCTTCAATTTCAACATAATTATTTTCTTTTACATAATCAATCAAAACTTCTGCGATATCCCTTGTATCTTCTTTAAGCGTTTTAAGTTCCGGGAAAAATGAAAAATTTCCTCCTCCTGTCGCTCTATAATTATTTAATACAAGTTTATATTTTTTATCTAAAATCAGCTCGTCTCCATCAACTTTTACGTCTGTTATGAAATTTTTTCCATTTTTTGAAATGTTCATTGTATATTCTATTCCATCAAGCATATCATAATTATACATCTCTCTTTTTGGATATAAAAACTTTGGATTAATATCAATTCTATTGTCTTTCACTATCCAGTAAGTTGAAAGCTGCGTTAAATAATCTAAAATATTTTGCCCGCTCATTTCTTTTAAAACTAATGTATTTGGGAATGGATAATTTAAAATTATATCTCTATATCTTAAATTTTTACCAAAACCAGGCATAACTTCAAAAAGACAACAAGAAGAAATATCCGCTCCCATAGTTTCCTTTTGAATTTTGTTTATAAAACTTGTAATTGAATGTTTTTCCAATTGAGCAGACTTTGTATCAGAAATATACATTTCTTTATTACAACTACCAATTTCAATATCCAACCATTTTTCAGTTTCATTTAAAACTTCTTTAAATTTTTCTTCCATTTCAGCATCAATTTCATATTCTGAAATATCTTTAAGATTAACTGAAATATTTTCATCAAATAAAATTTCCATACAAGTTGCACATCCATCTGCACATTGTATTACAAAAGTATCTTTTATCTTTCCTGTTAAAGTCCTATGTTGATGTCCTGTAACTAAAACATCTATTCCGGAAATTTTATCACAAATCTCATAACCGACATTTTCTCCTGTCAAGTTTTCGGTAGGATTCCCACTTTCTAAGTCTCTTTCAAAACCGCCATGATAAAAAACTACAACATAATCAACCTTATCTCTAACAGCTTCAACTGAATTTTTAACAGTTTCAAAAACACTTAATATTTCCAAATTTTCTAAATTTTTAGGATTTTCCCAATGGTCAATATAATCAGTTACAACTCCAATTAATGCAATTTTTTTATTATCTATGCAAATAATATCTGTATTTCCAAGTTTTTCATCTTTATACTTTACATTACCAGTAATACATTTTGCATTAGTTTCTTTAACATAATTATATAAAAAAACACTACCATAGTTAAAATCGTGATTTCCTATATTTATATAATCACAATGTAAATGATTAAGAGCTTTAGCAACTATATTTTCTTTTAAATTTGCATTAGCATAGGTTACCAAAGGTGTTCCCTGATTTATATCTCCATTATCAACATAAATTACTTTCCCTTTTTTTCTTTCCTCTTTTAAAAAAGTTGAAAATCTTGAAAGTCCTTTATTTGCTATATCAGAGTTTACAAAATTATATGCTAGTAAATTACCATGAACATCAGTGGTAGATAAAATTTTAAAAGCCATTAATATCCCCTCGCTAATTTTCTTCTAACATTATTAGAAAATACTTCAATAATTAAAACTAAAATAATTATTCCAACTAAAATTGATCCAACTTCATTCCAACGATAATTGTTCATCGCAAAAATAAGTGGTGCCCCGATTCCACCTGCTCCTACAAGTCCTAGAACTGATGCATCTCTTAAATTCATATCAAATCTATAAATAACGATAGAAATTAACTTTGAATAAATTTGTGGTAAAATTCCATATCTTATTTGTTCAATTTTAGTACATCCAATCGCTGAAAGAGATTCGATAATACCAAAATCTAAATCTTCTATAACATCTATATATAATTTAGTAACCATTCCTATTGAAACAACTGACATTGTAAATACACCAGCCAACGCTCCAGGGCCTGTAACACCTATAAACATAAGTCCATAAATAAAAGCCGGAACAGTTCTAACACACATTGTAAAAAATCTTCCTATTACAGCTACATATTTTGAAACAATTTTCTTTGCAGAAATAAATGCAAAAGGAATAGAAATAATTGCCCCTATTATTGTTCCTAAAAATGCAATACACATTGTTTCAAAAAGCAAATAAATTACACCTTTATTATCAAGTCTAAAAAGGAATTCCAAATCAGGATGTAATATACCATTTATAATATTTTTAGCAATAGTCATTGAATCTTTAACATCGTCACCTTTTTTAATTGACATTGCAGACCAAATTAAAAGTCCCAAAACAATTACAATAATGGCAATAATATAAGTGTATGATTTTGGCTCTTTTTTTAATTTTTCTTCTACTTTTGAATTCATCATTTCCATTACTCCAACCTTCCTCTAAAATGTTCACTTATAATTTCTATTACAAAAACAGTTAAAAGTAATAAAAATACTATAGTACCAACTTTTGAATATTCTCTCCAGCCGAGCTTTTCATTCAAAATCATACCGATACCACCCGCACCTACATAACCCAAAATCGCAGCATATCTTACATTTCCTTCAAAGTTGAATAATGCAGTTGAAATATATGAAGGTAAAACAACCGGCAATATAGCATATCTAAAGGCATAGAATTTAGTAAATCCCATAGATTCCATACATTCAAAAGCACCCATATCAACAGTTTCAATTGACTCATACAATAATTTTCCAACATAAGATAATGAAAAAATAAAGATTGCAACAGTTCCTGCAAAAGTACCAAGACCCCAAATATAAGTTGCTATTAAAGCACAAACAAGAGAAGGTAGAGTTCTTAAAATACTTAAAAATAATTTAAAAAATCCATTTACAAATTTATTTTTAGTTATATTGCTGGAAGCTAAAATTGCAATAGGTAATGAAACTAATGCCCCTAAAAACGACCCCATCAAAGACATTTTTATAGTGTCAAAAAGTGGAATTATAACCTCTTTACTATAACTAAAATCAGGTGGAATCATTCCTTTTAAAATATTAAAAAAGTTTCCAAAATTTTTAAATACTTCAAAATAAAATCCGGTAACCTTTACTGAAATATACATTAAAAAAATTACAATAATTGTGATTAAAGGAGTTTTTGAACGTGGTCTAAAAACTACTTTTCCATTATCTAAAGTTATCTTTTCCTTAGGAAATATAGTATCAAATATATTTTTCATATTATTCTCCAGTTTCAAATAAATCTTTTTTGTAAATTTTATCTAAAATTTCCTTTGTAATATCACTTGATTTCCCGTCATAAACAATTCTACCTTTATTTATTCCAATAACTCTATCACAATATTTTAAAGCTAAATCAACATCATGAATATTTAGTAAAATAGTAATCTTATTTTCTTTATTAATTTTTCTAAAATCTTCCATAACTTGATTTGAAGTTACAGGATCAAGAGCAGCAACAGGTTCATCGGCTAAAATAATTTGTGGGTTCTGACCCAAAGCTCTTGCTAAAGCTACTCTTTGTTGTTGACCCCCTGAAAGTTGATCAACCCTTACATATGCTTTTTCCAACATATCTACTTTATCAAGAGCCTCTAAAGATTTTATTTTACATTCCTTAGGAAATATTCCAAAAAACTTTCTAAAACCTGTTAAATCCGGAACAAATGCAGTTAAAACATTTTTTATAACAGTTGTTCTAGTAACAAGGTTGAAAGATTGAAAAATCATACCAATTTTTCTTCTAAACTTTCTAATATCGGAGCCACTTAATTTTTTTACATCAACATCATTTACAATTAATTCTCCTGAAGTAATTTCATGCATCTTATTGACACATCTTATTAATGTAGATTTTCCGGAACCGGAAAGTCCTATAATAGCTACAAACTCTCCCTGTTCAATTTGTAAATCCACATCAATTAATCCCTTTGTTCCGTTAGGATAAACTTTGCTAACTTTTTTAAATTCTATCATATTTTTCTCCATATAATTTGTTAAAAAAGGAGAGATTTCTCTCTCCCTAATTCTCACACAATTTAATTAATTCATCATTATTTTAATTTTTTTACAATTTCTTGAGCTTTTGCTTCGTTATCATAGTCAGCATCTTTTGCCGGTTGATAACCTTCATGACTATAAACAGCTATAACTTTCTTGCCTTGTTCAGTTTTAGCAATTTCAATCAATGCTTTTTCTAAAGCTTTTTTGAATTCAGGTGTTACATTTTTAGACTTCTTAGAAACACTTACAGTATCATTATAAATAGGAGCAGTTACACCTATAAGATTTGTTTCTTCCCAAATAGATGCTTTTCTTCCGTAATTTTCAGTCCATTTCTTTTCTTGATCAAGTCTTGCATCAGCATATGTACAAAGTACATCAACTTGTCCTGAAGCAAGTCTTGCAAATGCAGAACCGTAAGAATCACTTAAAATTGCATTATTTCCTAAATCTTTAATAGTTTTTCCAAAAGTTTCATTTAACCAAAGAGTTGGATAAATATAGCCTGCAGGAGAAGTTGGATTCATAACACTCCATTTTAAATCTTTAACATCATCCCATGTTAATTTTTCTCCGGCATTTACTTTTTTAGCTATTGCTTGTCCTTTTTCAGATGGTCCGGCAATCATTAATGCTCTATAAGAAGTAGCTTGATCTTCTGTTTTCTTTGTCGGTTTTTTGTCATTCCAAACTTTAGCAGAATCATCATTTATAGAAAGCCCTTTTCTAGTAGCAGTTAAAAGAACTTCTGCTCCGTCTCTATATAAAACATAAGTTCCTGCCGGAATAAATCCAACATCTAAAGTTCCGGCATTAAGACCTTCTCCAACTGCTTCAAAACTTGTTCCAACTGTTATTTCAACATTTTTTACATCAAAGCCTTCTTTTGCCAATTGTTCCTTTAATAAATTTTTTAAAGGTTCAGTTGCAGTAACTATTTCTGACGGTTCTCTTGAAGGTACAAAACCGATTGAAAGTTTTTCAATAGTAGTTTTTCCATCAGCAGATTTTTTTCCTTCTTTTTTAGAGCCACAGCCCACAAGAAGTCCAGCACTTAAAACAAGTGCCAAAGATGAAATTAAAATTCTTTTAAATATTTTCATAATTCCCCCTGTATATTAGTGAAACATAAATTGTATGATTTGCCCTTATATTATATCATTTTGAATAAGCGTTTACAATTAGAAATATGACTTTTTTTCAACTTTTTTAATATTTAATTATATTAATAAATTTTCTAAATTTTAATAACAAAAAAACGAGTCAATTAAACTCGCTCATTTTTAATATTAAAAAACTCCACACAGACAAACAGCTCAAACAAAATTACAATTAGCTTTTTTCAATTCTTTATAACACTCATCAATTGTAGCACCGCTTGTATGTATATCATCTATAAGTAAAATATTTTTTCCTGTTAAATCGCAATCAACTAAGAAAGAATTTTTTAGATTTACACTTCTTTCTTCAAGAGATAAAAAATGTTGTGATTTAGTATTTTTTATTTTATGAAGATTATCAAACAACTGTATGTTTGAATACTTTGAAATTTCCTCTGCAAGCAGTTTTGAATGATTATATCCTCTTTGTCTAATTTTCTTTTTACTTGAAGGAACATAAGCAATATAATCCATCTTTTCAAGCAAAGATTTATCTAAATTATCAAATATCAACTTTCCAAAAGGTTTTTTCAAATATACTCCATTTTCAAACTTAAATTCCTTTATTTTTGTCTTTAACATTCCGGAATAATAAAACAAAATATCTTTTTTAAAATATTTTTCTCCATAATCATTAAAAATTTCCTTATCATATTTTCTGATTTTAGATAAACAATCCTCACACAAATATGAATTTTTTATAATATTTTCTTTACAGAAAAAACAGTAATCTTCATTAAAAAAGAAACTTTTTAAAAATTCTTTAATCATTACAATAAATCCTCTACAAGTCCATAAAAATGTTTTATCCTATTTTCCAAATTAGAATATCTGCTATTTATTGTATTATTTCTAATCATATTATTCATAACATTCTTATCTCCAACTAGTACAATATTTTCCTTAGCTCTTGTAATAGCAGTATATAATAAATTTCTGGTTTGAAGTAGTCTATATCCATCAAACATAGGAATAATTACAGATTTAAATTCAGAACCTTGAGACTTATGTATAGTTATTGCATAAGCTAATTCTAAATTATCTAAATCTTCTAAGGTATAATCTATAACCCTATTATCATCCATTTCAACTGTCAACTTCTTACTTGATTTATCAATGAAAATAATATGTCCCATATCTCCATTATATACACCAAAATTTTCTTCTCCGTCAGAATCAAAAAAAGAAAGATTATAATTATTTTTAGTTTGCATAACTTTATCATTTACACGAAAAAGTTTATTACCAACTAATAGTTCATCAGTTGTTTCAGTTTTCGGATTTAAAATATCCTGTAACAATCTATTTAATTCAAAAACTCCACAGATTCCTTTTCTACTTTGAGTAAGAATTTGAATATCTTTAGAAAAATCATAGCCATAAGCATTCGGAAGCCTTTTACTAATCAAATCAACTACAACATTTCTAGTAATTGCTGGTGTTTCAGTTTTTAAAAAGAAAAAATCACTATTTTTTTCATTTAAAATTGGCTCTTGTCCATTATTTATTTTGTGAGCATTAACAATTATATTACTACTTTCAGATTGTCTAAAAATATCAACAAGTTTTGTATATTTTATCTTTTTAGAATTAATTAGATCCCTCAAGACATTTCCTGCACCGACACTTGGAAGCTGATCAACATCGCCTACAATTACTAATCTCGTATTATCTTTCATTCCTCTTAAAAGTTTTTCAAAAAGAACTACATCAACCATACTCATCTCATCAATAATAATAACATCAGTATCTAAAGGATTATCTTCATTATACTCAAAATGTCCAATATCATCATAGCTGCTTGGAATATAACCTAACATTCTATGAATGGTCTTAGCTTCTATTCCGGTAGTTTCTTCAATTCTTTTTGCAGCTCGACCGGTTGGAGCACAAAGAGAAATATTATAACCATTGTCTAAATATATCTTAGATATTGTATTTATTATTGTGGTTTTTCCGGTGCCCGGACCACCAGTTATAATAGAAATATTTTCTTCAAAACAAGATTTAATTGCATCTATTTGAATTTTTGATAATTTTATAGATAGACTTTTAATCGCTTCCTTTATTTCCTTTTCAATATCAAATAAAATTTTGAAATCATCATTTAATGCCATTTTTGCAAGTTTACTTGCAATATAACTTTCAGAAACATATAAATAATCTAAATAAATATTTGATTCCTCAAATGAATTATCTATAACTACTTCAGAAGATAAAAGTAAATTCATATATACAGGTTCTATAAGTTCTGTTTCAACTCCTATCAGTTTAGAAACTTCATTAGTAAGTTTTTCTTTTGGATAGTAAACATGTCCAAAATTTATAGCTTTTTGATTTAATACATAAAGAATGGCTGATTCTATTCTATAGGGACTATTTTTATCTAAATTATTCTTCAAAGCTATTTCGTCTGCCTTCAAAAAGCCAATTCCTTTTACATTTTTAATCAACTTATACGGATTTTCATTGATGACTTCCAAAGTATTTTCTCTAAAGATATTGTAAATTTTTTTAGATAAACTTAAACTTATACCAAGACCAGTAAGATGAAATAAAATGTTTTTACTGAACTTTAATTCTTCAACAGATTTTTTTATTTTTTCTATACTTTTCTTTCCAATTCCTCTGACTTCTAACAATTTATCAGTTTCATCGAAAACTATGTCTAAACTTTTTTTACCAAATTGTTTAACTATATAACTTGCATTTTTAGGACCTATTGTAGAAATAATTCCACTTGCCAAATATTTTTCAATTTCAACAGTAGAACTAGGTAACTTTTTTTGATAGGAAGATACATTCAGCTGTTCGCCATACTTGTTATCGTATGTAAATTCCCCTTCAACTTCTAAACTTTCTCCTATATTAACAGAATCAAAAATTCCTACAATTTTTATTTCTCCATCACTTGTATTTAAATCAAAAACCGAATATCCGTTCTCTTCATTTACATATCTGACCTTTATAACTTCTCCTGTTAATTTCATAACTTCTCCTGCATATAAATTTAGGAAACTAAAACTAGTTTCCTAAAAAGTTAATCTTCTATTCTTTCAATATTTGCTCCTAATGACTTCATTTTACCTACAAAGTCATTATATCCTCTATCTATATGATAAATATTTCCAATTGTCGTTGTACCTTCCGCAACAAGACCTGCCAAAACAAGAGCAGCTCCCGCTCTTAAATCCGTTGCATTAACTTCTGCTCCGGAAAGTTTTCTTACCCCTGCAATTCTAGCTTCTTTACCACTTGTTGCAATAATAGCTCCCATTTTGTTAAGCTCTTTCACATGCATAAATCTATTTTCAAAAACAGTTTCAGTAACTTTTGCTTGATCTTCACATACACATAAATAAGCCATAAATTGTGCTTGAACATCTGTTGGAAAACCCGGATAAGGTAAAGTTTTAATATCTGTTCCCTTAATCTTATCGCTTCCTTTTACAAAAATTGAATCCTCATCTTCATTTACAACAACATAAGCACCTGTTTCTTTCAATTTTGCAATAACAGGTTTGATATGGTTTGAAATACAATTTTGAACTACAACCTTTCCTCCGGTAATTGCAGCAGCTATCATAAATGTGGCAGCTTCTATTCTATCAGGAATAATAGTATGAACTGTACCCCCTAATTTTTCTACTCCTATAATTCTTATAGTGGAAGTTCCCGCTCCTGAAATTTTTGCTCCCATTTTATTCAAAAAATTTCCTAAATCTACAATTTCCGGTTCCATTGCAGCATTTTCAATTATAGTTTCTCCTCTTGCTAAAGTTGCAGCCATCATTATATTTTGTGTTGCTCCTACTGATGGAAAATCTAAATAAATTGTATCTCCATAAAGTTTTTCACATCTCGCTGAAACTTTATCCGGTTCTTCTTCAATTAATGCACCTAAAATTTTAAATCCTTTTAAATGTAAATCAATAGGACGAGAGCCTATTGCACAACCACCCGGCAAAAATGCATCCGCTCTACCAAATCTTGCAAGCAACGGACCCATAACTAAAAATGACGCTCTCATCTTTTCCATTAAACTTCTATCAGTTACAAAAGAATTTATATTACTGGAATCAATAGAGACTCTATTTTCAGATAAAAATTCAACTTTGGCACCCAAACTCTCTAAAACTTTTAAAATTATTTTTACATCCACTAAATTAGGAACGTCTTCTAAAACTATCGGTTCAGTTCCCAAAAGCGAAGCAGCTATAATAGGAAGTGCTGCATTCTTTGCTCCATCTATTTTTACAGTGCCTTCTAAAGGGGCACTTTTTCTTACTAATATCTTAGGCAAACAAATCCCTCCAAAATATTTTTTTATTGTGAAATAACAAGATTCCAATATACCTATCCGATGTGAAACATCATGGAAAGGTGGAGTCCTCATCTATTTAAAACTACTTTATTTCAGTCATTAAAATAAATTTATGATAATAAAAATAGATTCTGTCTTGTCATAAATTATAAATCTGCTTTTATTATACCACATTTATACTATATTTTTAAACTATTTACTATTTTTCTTAGATTTATATCTCAATTGTGAATCCAATATTTTTTTTCTCATTCTTAAACTCTTAGGCGTTACTTCGATATATTCATCACTTTCAATAAATTCCAACATTTCTTCCAAACTCATGATCTTTGGTGGACTAAGTTTTAAAGCATCATCAGATGCTGAAGATCTAATATTTGTTTGTTGTTTCTTTTTACAAACATTAACTTCAATATCAAGCCCCTTAGCATTAGAACCTACAACCATTCCTTCATAAACTTCAGCTTGAGGAGAAATAAATAATATTCCCCTCTCTTGTGCTGAATTTAATCCATAAGCTGTTGCAACACCAGTTTCAAAACAAATTAATGAACCAACATTTCTCTTTGGAATTTCCCCTTTAAATGGTTCATAACCTTTAAATTCAGTATTTAAAGTACCACTTCCTCTAGTATCAGTTAAAAACTCTGAACGATATCCTATAAGTCCTCTTGCAGGAATATTAAAAATAAGTCTTGTATATCCTGCTTGTGAAGGATTCATATTAACTAAGTCAGCTTTTCTTTGTCCTAACTTTTCAATGACAGAACCAACAAATTCTTGATCTACATCTATAGTTACAGTTTCTATTGGTTCTAATAATTTGCCATTTTGGTCTTTTTTGTATAAAACTTCGGGTTTTGAAACTTGGAATTCATAACCTTCTCTTCTCATATTTTCAATTAAAACTGAAAGATGAAGTTCTCCTCTTCCTGAAACTCTAAAGCTGTCTGTTGAAGCAGTATCCTCAACTCTTAAACTTACATCCGTTTCTAATTCTTTATAAAGTCTTGCACGAATTTGTCTACTTGTAACAAATTTTCCTTCTTTACCTGCAAAAGGAGAGTTATTAACTATAAAATTCATGGCAAGAGTAGGTTCAGAAATCTTTACAAATGGAAGTGGTGTTACATCTTCCAAAGAGCAAAGAGTATCACCTATGCTAATACCTTCAACTCCCGTTACTGCAATAATATTTCCTACAGATGAACTTTCAACTTCTTTTCTGGATAAATTTTCAAATTCATATATTTTAGTAATTTTTATTTTCTTATTTATACTGCTATCATTATAATTTACAATTACAGCATCATCTCCAAGCTTAACACTACCGCTTTCTATTTTACCAATACCTATTCTTCCTACATACTCATTATAATCAGTAGTAGAAATAAGTAATTTAAAAGGCGCATTTTCATCTCCTTTTGGTGCAGGAATATAGTCAACAATAACATCCAAAAGAGTTTTCATATCTTCAGTCTTTTTGTTAAAATCCATAGTTGCATATCCAGATCTTGCAGATGCAAAAACAAAAGGACTTTCTAAATAATCTTCAGACGCGTCAAGTTGGATAAATAAATCTAAAACTTCATCAACAACTTCTTCACATCTAGCTTCAGGTCTATCAATTTTATTTATGCAAATAATGGTTGGCAATTTAAGTTCAAAAGCTTTTCTCAAAACAAATTTAGTTTGAGGCATAGGTCCTTCAAAAGCATCAACTACTAGGATAACTCCATTTGCCATTTTTAAAACACGTTCAACTTCTCCACCAAAATCAGCATGTCCCGGAGTATCAATTACATTAATTTTTATTCCATTATAATCAATGGCAGTATTTTTTGAAAGAATTGTAATTCCTCTTTCTCTTTCTATATCATTTGAGTCCATTACTCTTTCTTTTACATCTTGATTTTCTCTAAAAACACCGCTACTTTTTAATAAACAATCTACCAAAGTAGTTTTACCATGATCAACATGTGCTATAATCGCAACATTTCTTATATTTTCAATATTTTTCATATACTTTCCTTTCTATATTTATATCCAATGCATAACAATTAATTATAGCATATATACATCAAAAAGTAAAATTTTTGATTGATTTTATGCCTTTTTATCAAAAAAGACAATTCGTTATGAACTGTCTCTTTTGAAATATTTGCATTAAATTTTTATTCTAGTAAAATAGTGGTCTTCATTTTCCGCAAATATGTAAGCTCCACAGTTTAGCTGAGTTTTTAAAGAGTAAGGATTATCCTTATTTACACTCATATAAATTTCCTCTTCTTCAATTTCATCTTTTATAAGCTCGATTAATAGTTTAAGGCCTCTTGTTGCATAGCCTTTATTTCTATATTTTTTTATAATTCCATAGCCGATATGTCCTGCTCCCTCTCTTAAAGAGTCATTAAGTTTTTTTCGTACTTTAAAAAGACCCACTATTTCATCATCGTCCCATAGGAAATAATAATTTTGAGGAACTCTATTAGGTTTTAAGTCAATTCCCTTAGATTGTTTTTCACAAGTTGGAATTACCTCATTTACAAATTCTTCAAATGAAACATTATAAAATCTATTCACAAACCCATTCTCATCTTCAGGAATTGAAGTCATTGCAATATATTCTTTCTTTGCATCTTCAATATTCATCTCTTTTAAAAATAGCATATAATCTCCTTAAATTTCTATAAGTTTTTTAGCATAATCATCTTTTAGATTTAACTCAGCTATTTTATTTTTTATTTCTTCATATTCAAAATATAATCCTATTAAACTGTCAAATTTATTATCGTCTCCCATATTAATTTTTTCTATTTTCCCATCATCAATTTCAACAGTATAATCTCTTTCTTCATCTAAGATAAAAGTACATTTAGGAGATTGTCCATATATCCAGTCTTTTGTAGCATATTTTTCAGATTTTATTTTATCTATATTTAAAATATCCTCTTTTGTTAATTCGCAAATTTCAAAATTCTCTTGAGTTTTTAAAATTTCATTTTTTAATTTTTCTAAAAAATCTGAAATTTCATAATCCAGTTTTGAAATTTCTTTTAAATTTGCAACACTGCTCTTTACAGATTTTGCAGATTTTGAAATAATTTTTTTGTTTTTTACATTCAAAGCATTTCTTAAATTATCTAAATTGCTATCAAATAGAATGCAACCGTGATGTAAAACTCTTTTCTTTCTCATAAATTGAGAATGTCCACAAATTTTCTTTTCCTTAACTCTAAAGTCATTTCTCGGAGAAATATTAGCGTCTATATTCAAACTTAAAAGAGCATTATACATAGGTTTTAAAAATTCCTTAAAGTCAAGTGCAGTATCCCCGGTTGTATTTGTTATGTAAGTATAATTTAGATTTCCAAAATCGTGAACAACCGTTCCACCGCCCGAGAGTCTTCTGGCAATATTGATATTATTTTCAAAACAGTATTTCATATTTAATTCTTCAATTAAATTCTGATGTTTTCCAATAACTACAGATGGTTCATTTATCCAAAGCATAAAAACTTCATCTTCTTTAAATTTTTCAAAGATATATTCTTCCATAGCTAAATTAAAATACACATCTGTACTTTTATTTTTAATAAAAATCATAATTTCTCCTCAATTCCAAAAGTATCAAAACTATTTTATCATATTCATTAAAAAAAGGATAGAATTTCTATCCTTTTTCAAATAAATTTTATATTTTTTACTTTTTAGGTAAATGTACACTAACTCCTTCAACATCTGCAATAGCTTCATATATTGCTTCTGAGAATGTTGGATGTCCAAATACCATTTTAATTGCTTCTTCAACAATAACTTCTGATTGCATTAAAACTGAAACTTCATTAATCAACTCGGATGCTCTAGGTCCAACAATATGAGCTCCTAATATTTCTCCATATCTTGCATCAGAAATAATTTTAACCATTCCTGATGAATCTCCATGAGCTAAAGCTCTCCCATTTGCTCCATAGTTAAATTTACCAACTTTTACATCATAAGATTTTTTAGCTTCTTCTTCAGTTAAACCTACACTTCCTATTTCAGGATATGTGTAAATTGCTCTAGGAATAACATTGTTATTGTATTTGTCTGATTTGCCTTCAATTATTTCTGAAGCAGCAACATATCCCATTTTAAATGCAGCATGTGCAAGAAGATTTTTACCATTAACATCTCCAGGAACATAAATATTCTTTAAACTTGATTGCATTTTTTCATTAGCAACTACATTTCCATTTGAAACTTCAAGTTTCACATCTTTTAATGCGGTTAAATCAGCTTCTCTAGTTGTAAGTAAAATTACTTTTGCACTAGCAACTTCTTCTGAACCTGCTAATGCTTTTTCTCCGGAAATTTCTGTAATTTCTTTACCAAAGATAAATTTAATTCCAGATTTTTCTAAAGATTTGATTAAGATTGAAGAAACTTCTGAGTCTATTACTTCAATAGCAGAATTCTTTCTTTCAACAACAGTTACTTTACTTCCAAAAGAGCTGAATATTTGAGCCATTTCAACTCCGATATAATCTGCTCCGATTATTACTAAAGATTCAGGGGCTTCTTTTAAATCCAATGCTTCATCAGTATCTATAACATTTGAATTATCTGAACCCTTAATATTTTTAACACATTTAGATCCACCAGCAAAAATTATTGAACCACAAACAAGTTCTTTTCCGCTTTCTAAAGTTACATTTCCATTTGAATTTATATAAGCTGTTTCTTTAAACATTTCAACTGAATTGCTCTTTAATAAAAATTCAACACCAGCAGTAAGTTTTTTTACTATCGAATTTTTGAATTTTAATGCTTTTGCAACGTCGACAGTAACATTGTCATTTTCTAAAATAATTCCTCTTTTGCTTGATGCTTTAATTCTTTCTATATCTTCAACATTTTGTAAATATGTTTTTGTTGGAATACATCCTCTATTTAAACAAGTACCACCAAATTTATTATTTTCAGCTATTGCAACCTTTGCTCCCTTTTGAGCAGCTTTAATTGCTGAATAATAACCAGCAGGACCACCACCAATTACAACAACATCATATTCACCATCTTTTAATTCTTTTTTAGTTTCAGCTTTAACTTCAACTACTTTTTCTTCAACTTGTGGTTTAACTTCTTCCTTAACTTCTTCTTTAACAGGTGCTGAAGCAGTTTCAGGAATAACATCCCCTTCATCTCCAATATATGCAATAGTTGTTATAACTGGAACAATTTCTCCATCTTGTTTTAAGATTTTAAGCAAAGTTCCTGAAGCCTCAGCTTCGATTTCCATATTAACCTTATCAGTCATAATTTCTAAAATTATTTCTCCGGCTTCAACTTTGTCGCCTTCTTTTTTAAGCCATTTTACAATTTGACCTTCTTCCATTTCACTACCAGCTTTTGGCATTATTACTTCTGTTAACATAATTTTCTCCTCACACTAAACTAAAATTGAAATAGGATTTTCTAAATAATCTTTCAAAGTATTTAAAAACTTCGCAGCTTCCATTCCATCAACAACCCTATGATCAACAGTAATTGATAATTTCATAATAGGTCTTACAGTTATTTCTCCATTTACAACAACCGGTTTATCAACAGTTGCACTTACACCTAAAATAGCACTATTAGGTTGATTTATAATAGGAGCAAAAGAATCAATTCCAAACATTCCTAAGTTACTAATAGTAAATGTACTATCTTCTAATTCTTCTGACTCTAATTTCATTTCAACAGCTTTTTTAGTTAAGTCCTTTAATGAAATCATAAGTTCTCTTAAATTCATTTTCTCAGCATTTTTAACAACCGGAGTTAAAAGTCCACTTTCAAGACCAACAGCCATAGCAAGATTTACATATTTATGAAGTAAAATTTTAGTTCCATCTGCTGATAAACTACAATTTACATATGGATGTTTCATTAAACTCTTCACAGTTGCTAAAGAAATTATATCTGTAATAGTAAGTTTATATCCTGTTTCATCAATTAATTGTTGCATAATATTAGCTCTTAAGTTTTTAACTTCAGTCATATCAACTTCTATATTTGCTACAAAAACTGGAGCTGTGAAATAACTTTCACTCATTCTCTTAGCAACAGTTCTTCTCATCATTGACATTGGAATTTCTTCAACTTCACCATATGATTTTTTAACTTCTTGAGTTTCGATTTGTTGTTCTTCAACTGCTTTTTCTGTAGAAATTACATCTTTATTTGTTAAAAATTTTAAAACATCTTCCTTTAAAATCTTACCATTAACTCCAGTTCCAGTTACCTTAGTTAAATCAACACCTTCAACTTCTGTAATTTTTTTCGCAAGAGAAGAAACTTTAATAATTCCAAAATTTTTAAAATTTAAAACATCTTCTTTTTGAATTCTTCCCTTAGGGCCTGTTCCTTTTAGCAATGATAAGTCGATATTATTTTGCTTAGATAAAAATCTTGCAGCAGGTGTTGCTCTTAATTTTATATCAGACATAATTTCCTCCTATCTATTAACTGCTTTTCTAATTGTATTTTTAATATCTTCAACACTTGGTACAATTACTGCTTCTAAGTTTTTAGCAGAAGGTATATTTGTGTCGGCTCCAGCAAGTCTATAAATTGGTGCATCTAAATAATCAAAAGCATCACTTTCAGCAATTCTAGCTGAAATTTCTCCACCAAATCCACCTGTTTTAAATGAATCATGGCAAAGAACAAGTCTTCCTGTTTTCTTAACAGATTCAACTATCAAGTCTTCATCTAAAGGTACTAATGTTATTGGGTCAACAACTTCAACACTAATTCCTTCAGCTTTTAATTCTTCAGCTGCTTGTAAAGCTCTTTCTAACATTCTTCCCCAAGAAACTAAAGTTACATCTTTGCCTTCAACTTTAACTTCTCCTTTTCCAATTTCAACAATTTCTCCAATCTTTACTTCGCCTTTTCTTCCAAAAAGGGCTTTAGATTCAATGAAAATTACTGGATTATTATCTCTAATGGACGCTTTTAAAATTCCATAAGCATCATTTACGGTTCCCGGAGCAACAACTTTTAAGCCCGGAATATGGCAAAACCATGATTCAAGAGCTTTACTATGTTGAGCTGCAGATCCTGTTCCGGATCCTGATGCACAACGATAAACAACAGGAAGACTAACTTCTCCACCTAACATATATCTCATTGGAGCAGCTTCATTTACTATCGCATCCATAGCTATTGTAACAAAATCCATAAAAGTTAAATCAACGATAGGACGCATTCCCACTGATGCAGCTCCCGCAGCAGATCCTGCAATAGCGGCTTCACTTATAGGACAATCTCTAACTCTTTCTTCTCCAAATTCTTCAAGCATTCCAACAGTAGTTCCAAAGTCTCCTCCAAAAATACCAACATCTTCACCCATCAAAAATACATTTTCATCTCTACGCATTTCTTCGGACATCGCCTCTTTTATTGCTTCACGCAAAGTCATAATCTTTATTTCACTAGCCATAATCTTCTCCTATTAATTAATATTAAGCATAATTGTCTGTACATGCCTCTTTTTCATCTGCTAAAGGTGATTCTTTAGCAAAAGTTATTGCATCGGTGATTACTTTCTTTACACTTTCTTCTATATCATCAAGTTCAGTTTCAGTTGTAATTTTATTTTCAATTAAATATTTTTTATATGCAACATTTGGATCTTTTGCTTTCCATTCATCAACTTCTTTTTTATCTCTATATTTTCCAGCATCTGATGCAGAATGTCCAAACCATCTATAGCTTTTCGCTTCAACTAAAACCGGTCCATTACCTTCTCTAGCATAATCAAGTGCTTCACTCATAGCATCGTAGACATCTAAAACATTATTTCCATCTTCAACATAAATTGATTTTACTTTATAAGCATCAGCTCTATCGACAACTCTTTCAACTGTCATTGATCTTTGTTGAGACATTGAAATTCCATATTTATTATTGATTACATAAAATATTAAAGGCAATTTCCAAATTGATGCCATATTTAAACATTCATGAAAACTTCCTTCATTTGTAGCGCTTTCACCCATACAGCAAACAACAACATTGTCTGTCTTTTTCATTTTTTGAGCAAGCGCTGCACCTGTGCTTAAGCCATGTCCACCGCCAACAATACCGTTACAACCCATATTGTTTACTTCCAAATTGTAAAGGTGCATACTACCTCCACGACCTTTACATTGACCAGTAGATTTTCCTAAAATTTCTGCCATCATTTTTTTTATATCAATACCTTTTGTAATTGTCTGACCATGTCCTCTATGATTTGAATACATTAAATCTTCTTTTCTCATAGGATAAATGGCTCCTACATTCGCAGCTTCTTCTCCAACAGAATAATGTGTCATTCCATGAATAAAGCCTCTTGAATATAATTTGCTAAGTTCCATATCAAAATGTCTTATAAGCAACATTTTTTCATACATTTCCAAAAGTTCTTTTTTTGTTAATTTTTTTGAACTACTCACAATAAACCTCCAAAATTAAATATCAAAATTATTATTTTGTATTATGTATTTACCTCATATTAATAAGATATATCAAAACTTATTTAATTTTTTAACAATAAATTTTTAGAAATTTAATAATTGTGATTTAAATCACTATAACTTTTATTTTTTTATTACTTTTTTGTAATTATTTCATTTTTTATAAAATTATGATAGAATATATTTGTTATATAAATTTTAAGGAGAATATTATGAAAAAATTTTCAAAAATATTTTTAATATTAATGGTATTTCTATTAGTTTCATGTTCAAACAATAAAAAAGAAAAACAAAAAAATGCTTCAAACACATCAAATACAGAAATAATAACGGCTATAAAAAAGCAAGAATATAATTTGGATCCAAAACTATCAAATAGTTTAAATAACGACTCAGTTATGTCTCAACTTTTTGAAGGTCTTACCGAATACTCTTCACATGGAAAAATCGCCTTAAATCAAGCAGAAAGTATAGAAAAAAGTGAAGATTTTAAAAAATGGACAATTAAACTTAGAGATAATTTAAAGTGGTCTGATGGTTCAAATATTACTGCTGAAGATTATGTACAATCTTGGATTAGTATCTTAAATAATGCAAATAAAAATCCAAATGCTTTCAAACTATTTTTTATAAAAGATGCAAAAAAACTATATGATGGAAAAATAAAGCCAAATGAATTTAAGGGAATTAAGATCACGGATAAAAATACCATAGAAGTCAATATGGAGTATGCTGTTAAAAACTTTGATGAAATTCTTTCTAATGTATTTATGTTTCCAACAAAAAAGGACAGTAATATAGATAAAGAAAATCTTATAACAAATAGTGCTTTTAAATTAAAAAGCTATACCGATGAAGAAATAATTTTAGAACAAAATGAAAATTATTGGGATAATGTAAATACAAAAATTAAAAAAGTAACTTTGAAATTAGTTGAAAATGATATATTGGCTTATCAACTTTTCGATTTAAAACAAATTGACTTTTTCGGTCTTCCATTTTATGAAATTCCTTATGAAAGACGCCTTGATTCCAGCAAAAAGCCGGAACTGCTAAACTTTAAAACTAATGTTTTTGAATTTTTAAAATTAGATAAAAATAGTAAAATCTTAAAAAATGATACTTTAAGAAAAAACTTGGAAAAATTAATAGATCCTAAATTTTTAGCAGAATTCGTTTTGTATAATAATTCAGTACCTATTGTGCAAAAGGAAAAGTTAGTTTCAGAACAAATTACAAAATTAAAAAATGAAGTCGATGAAATCTTAAAATCTTCAAATTTACAAAATGAAATTCTAACTTTAAAACATAATGGAACAAAGTTATCTGAAAGAATTTTAGCATCTCTGTCAAAAGAGTGGATTGATAAATATAAGATAAAAGTAAGTATTAAAAGTGAAGGAAATTCTGAAATAACACATTCGATATTTAATATGGGAACGACTGATGAAATGGATATTAAATATTATATAAATCACTATTTACAAAATGATGATTTTTCAAAAATGTATACTTCAATTGAAGATATACAGAAAGAAAATCTTATTTTTCCATTATATAAACGTTCATTTTCAGTACTTGTTCACAATAATATTCAAGGGTTATATGTAAGTCCGAACGGACTAATGTTGATAAAAAATTTATTAAAACAATAATAAGAATCTCATCCTTCAATGATGCCTCCCATCAGATGAGCTCTCAAAAATCTTGTTGTTTTATGAGAAAAATTTGTATTTTATTATTAATATTTTGTGATATAATATAGCGGATGTAAAAATTATAAATATAGGAGTTTAGATTATGAAAAAAATTTTATTAATTTCAACAGGAGGAACAATAGCATCGATGCCTACTGATGAAGGTTTGACACCAAAAATCAATTCAAAAAAATTGCTTGAATATCTAAATTTTACAAAACTTGATTTTGAAATAGACACAGTAAATCTATTAAATGTGGACTCAACAGATATGCAACCCGAACATTGGCTAAAAATAAAAGATGAAATAAAGAATAATTATGAAAAATATGACGGTTTTGTTATAACTCATGGAACTGATACTATGGCATATACAGCTTCAGCTCTATCATATTTAATACAAAATAGTCAAAAACCTATTGTTTTAACTGGTTCTCAAAAGTCAATAGATATGCATATAACAGATGCAAAAAATAATTTATTAAATAGCCTTTTATATGCCTCAAAAAATAGTTCAAAAGGTATCAGCATTGTATTTGATGGAAAAGTTATAGCTGGAACAAGAGCAAGAAAAGAAAGGACTAAAAGCTTCGATGCATTTTCATCTGTAAACTTTCCGTTCCTAGCAATTATTCAAGATGAAAAAATTTATAGATATATAAATAATGAAGATGAAGATAAAGAAGTTAAGTTTTATGACTCATTAAATACTAATGTTTTTGTGTTAAAACTAATTCCTTCAATGACTGCTAAAATTCTACCTGAAATTTTCAAAAACTATGATGCAATAATAATTGAAAGCTTTGGTGTTGGCGGAATTCCAAAAACAATAGAAACAGAACTAAAGAAACTAATTTCAAAATACAATAATCAAAAAACTATAATAATGACAACTCAAGTACCACAAGAAGGTTCTGATGTTGGAGTTTACGAAGTTGGAAAGAGAATAAGCTCAATATCCTATTTAGAATCTCATAATATGACTACAGAAGCAACAGTTACAAAAATAATGTGGATTCTGGGAAATTTCGATAATGATTTTGAAACAGTAAAAAAATTATTCTATACAAAAATAAATAATGATATGATATTTAGTGAAAATTAAAAAAAGTTATAAATTCATAAAATCACAAAAAACTCAGGCAATAAAACAGCCTGAGTTTTTATAAATTTTATAGGTGAGTTGTGTATTAAATTAATATATTTCAAGTTCTTAGTTAAAATATTCCAAGTCCGGTAACAAATATAATTATTAATGCTATAGGTAACAAATAAGCTATAGGTTTAAAAAATGCAGGAACTTTAAGACCCTTTGCACCAGCATTAACTTCTTCTCTAAAGTTATCAAATTTCCAAACGATTAATACATATAGTATTAATGCTATTGCACCAAGTGGCATCATGATATTTCCTGACAAATAATCTGCAAAGTCAAATAAATTTTTTCCTATAATTTTAACTCCACTCATTATATTTAATCCAAATATTGTGAAGAGTCCAACTACAAAAATAGATGTCAAAGCACAAATTGTACCTTTTGCTCTTGATAATTTTAACATATCCGAGAATGAAGAACTAATTGGTTCCAAATATCCTAAAGCGCTTGACAATGCTGCAAAAAACATTAACAAGAAGAACATAAATCCAAATATTTGACCAAATGGCATATGCATAAATACATTTGACATTGTAACAAATAATAAGTTAGATCCTGAATCTGGTTTCAATCCTAATGCAAATACTGCTGGAAATGTTGCAAAGCCGGCTATTAATGCTGCTAATGTATCAAAACCAACAACCATTAATCCATCTTCTGGAATATTAGAATCTTTCTTTAAATATGAACCATATACAAAAGCTCCACCACTTGCTATACCAACTGAGAAGAAGCATTGTCCTAGCGCAGTAAGGAATGTTTGAGAAGTTACTTTTGAAAAATCAACATTTAAATACCACTTAATACCTTCTCCTGCTCCCGGTAAAGTTACGGATCTTATAACTACTATGATTAACATAATAAATAATGCAGGCATCATAAATTTACAAGCTTTTTCAAGACCTGAGTTTAAATTTTTAGCTGCTATTACTCCAATTATAACAGTACAAATTAAAGTCCACATTATAAGTTGAGTAGGATTTGCCATCAAATCATTAAAATTAGCAGTAAATTGTTCAGCTGTAAAACCCTTCATAGCTCCTGTAAGCATTTTAACAATATATGCCATTATCCAACCCATGATATTTATATAATAAGTTAGAATAAAAAATGCACTTAATACACCGAGCCAACCGAAACTTACCCAAGGACTTCCCTTCTTAGTTAATTTTCTCATCCCTACTATCGGACTTGCCATAGCTTTTCTACCTAATGTAACTTCCATATAGAATAAAGGAATGCCTATCACTATACAGATAGCTAAGTAAATCAATACGAACGCTCCTCCGCCATTTGTTCCGACTAGATAAGGAAATCTCCAAACATTTCCAAGACCTATTGAAAATCCGGCTGCAGCCATTATATAACCAAATCTACTATTCCAATTACTTCTATTTTCTTCCATAAATTTATCCTCCTATAAATTTTAGGCCAACATTCCACTTACATCAAGTTGTAAGTGGAATGTATTTTATTACAAATTTTTCTTTAGAAAAATGTTGCTTCTTCTATAGTTGTTGCTAAAGAGTCAACTGCTCTTTCAACTAAATCTTTTCTAACTGCATATTCTTTGTCTTTTTCTAAACTTGCATTTCCAACCGGATATGGAATTGCAACTGTAGGTACTATCCTGTTAGCTCCAACAGATTTTGAAATTGTAACTATTGTAGCCATGTGAACAATCGGTATTCCATATCTTTCGATTTCTTTTACTATCGTTGCTCCGCAACGTGTACAAGTACCTCAAGTAGAAGTTAATATAACGCCGTCAACTCCGGCTTCTTTTAACTCCTTACCAATTTCAACGCCAAATTTTATAGAATTTCCAACTGCTGTACCGGTTCCGGTAGTAGTATAGAAATACTTATAAACTTTTCCAATTTTCCCTTCTTTTTCCATTTCCTTAAGAATATCTACAGGTGCTACTCTATCAGGCTTTTCATTTGCATAAACAGGATCATAACCACCATGTATTGTACAATAATCTTTTCCCAATTCGTTTAAAGCAGAAATGTCATATTTACCCCACTTTTGGGCAGATGCTGATTGAATTTTATCAGGATTTCCCAACGGAACAATACCACCGCTTGTAACAACAGCAATAGTTGCCTTTGATAAGTCTACAATTGCTTTTGCAGGTTCAACCTTATCAAATACCGGCATTGGAAGTTCTGTTTCAAATTCTTCACCTCTTAATCTCTTCATCAACATCTCAGTTGCTCTGATAGCACCAATTTTTTCTGATAATACAGTAAGCCTCTTACCTTGAGCAAAATATCCGTCAACTAAAGGTTTAACTACTTCACCTTTTAATAATTTCAAAGTTAACTTTGCCATAACTGGTAGAGCTTTTCCCATTGAACTTGCAACATTACCTGTAGGCACTACATAAGCTATTGACTTACAAGCGTCAAGTCCTGGATTTTCTTCATACATTCCTGTAACAACTGGAATATTATAGTTTTCAGTTACAAATTTTGCAACTCCAGCACAAGCCATACCATATCTTCCAGCATTAAATGCAGGCCCTGCTACAACAATGTCAGGATTAACTTTATCCATTACTTCTTTTATAAATTTTAAAGATTCGTCTAAATTTTCATTAAAGAAGTTATCACCACAAATAATTGTTCCAACAACTTTTGCGTCTTGTCCTAAACTTCTTTCAAAACCCATTGCAGGTCCAACTGCTTTTTCATCAAAAGTTGGAGCTACATGAGCCATTTCTTCTCCACCAATTTGTCCAAAAAATTGGTTGATATAATATAATACTTTTTTACTCAAAACTCTCACCCCTCTTAGTATAATTCAACAGTTGCATTGTGATAACCTATTTCGGAAGTAGCTCCTATAACGGCATTCAATTCACATTCAAGAGTTCCAGTTTCAGGATTATAAGCTCCATCCCAACCACCTGCTAAATTAGCAATAGCTTCTGAATCTCCTAATACTTTATCAGCTTTTTCTAAATGAACAACATGGCTTACATTACCTGTTGAAACAACAGCAACTGATTCTTTTGATGTATCTGTTAATGGTTGACTCATTCCATCCCAACCTGAACATTCATCTGTTACAAGAACAGTTTTGATACCTTGTTTTTCAAGTCTTGTACAAATCATTACTAAGTCTGAGTCTGGGTTTCCGTAACCTTCTTCACTTACTATTACACCATTAGCTCCTAATAGTTTACAAAGTTTAGCAGTATAATCACAACATCTGAATTTTCCTGCTAAAGTTGTAAGTTCCGGAGTTAGAACAACACCTACAAAGTTAATATCTTTTCCATGTCTGCTGTATAAATCTAAAATACAAGCATTGTTTTGATGTTGGTAAGTAGTAATTTTATCACATGCAGCAACACAGTTTCCACTTATTACAGCTCCATCTAATTCTTCATTTGGATGAATTAATGTAGGAAGTGTTTGTCTTGTACATGTTCCATAGATATATCCATCATGAAGCAATCCTTGTGAAATCAACATTTCAACATAAACAACTTTTGGTAAATTAGGATACTTCTTAGTTTCTTCATCGTTGTCGCCTATGCCGTACTCAACAGTTTCATCAATCTTAGCATTTCTTCCTGCTTCACCGATTAATTCACTTGCCTTAAGTCCAACAAGTCTAACTACTTCTTCATGTTCATGTGGATGTAATCCTTCAACAACTTTGATATCTACTACGATATTATATGTTTTGGAAAACGGAGTCCATTTTGCTCCTTCTCCCCACATATCAATAACACCTTCTTGAAAACCTACAATATCTCCAATTGTAACAACCGCTGCTCCATAAAGCACATTAACAATACCTTCTCCTAATTGTGCAACATCTGTTGTAACTCCTGCAAATCCTTTAGCACCTTTAATCTTTACTCTAGGTTCAATAACGTCCTTTACAGGTATAATTCTTGTCTTTTCTCCCGGTTTTGCAAAATCAATATCAATATCTTTAACTCCCGGTTCCTTCTTTAATTCATTAACAATTCTTTCCTTGTTAATAAATAAAGTATGATTTTCAACTTTAGTTTCTTCACCAAATGCCAAATCTTTAATGAAGATTCTGTTCACTTGAAGTTTCAAAATACCACCTCCACTTATTTTTTCAAATTGTTGAGTGCTTTGTATTCTTCCAATGCACTTTCAACCAGCATTAAATCAACTAACTCATAATCTCTAACATTTTTAAAATCAATATTTCTATTTTTCATTATTAGATTATATTTATCAATCGATTCTTCAATAATCAACACACTATTTTCATCAAAACAGTTTTCATCTTCAATTACAATACTCCTAACAGATGAAAAAACCATTCTGATACTAGCAGGCAAAGGATGACTTACCAGAGAGCATCCTTTATGTATTAAATCTCTTGCAGTGGTTAAAACATCAATATAATTACCATCAACAAATTCAACACAATCAAATTTTTCTTTTACTAAAGAATTATTAGATACAATTTTTAAACTCAAACAAATCACTTCCTTTGTTAATTGTATTATAATATATTATTTTTAGTATTTCAAAAGTATTTTATAAGTTTTTTATTTGTTGAAAATGTTTATTTTAGATAGTTATTTAAAAAAATTTTAAAATTTGAGGCACTTATAAAACATTAAAAAATTTTATGAAAATCCATTTTTTCATAAATAAAGATTGCAGAAATGTAATAATTAATAAAATTTATCTATTAATAAATTTATTATTTATTTTTTTAACAATAAAATTTGTTCATCGCTATAAAAATAATTTCACCTAACCATATCTTGTGTCGAAATAATTAATAAAATTTAAAATTTATTGTTCTTAAATATAATTCCACCCTTCAGCTATGCTTTGCATCGGGTGGGTTCCCGGGAATCTTGTTGTTTCACAATAAAAAAAGTGATTAGTCAATCTAATCACTCATTCTCTATCTTATAATAATGCCGATTTTATTTTTTCTACAAAATCCTCAATATGTTCTCTTGCATATTTTTCAGCCATTTCTTCATCTTTGTTTTCAAATGCTTCCACAATCTTTTTAAATGTTCTTGTAAAAATTTCCATATCACTAAAATATATATCACAATAATGCCACAGTCTTTCTGTTTGACAATGTAAATCTGTTAATATATCTATCAACCAAGGATTGGCACAAGATTTTGTAACTATTTTATGAAATTTTTCATCAAGTAAAATTGCCTCTTGGTAATTTTTTGTTGTATCATAAGTTTCTAAAGTTGAAACTATTTCTTTAAGCTGTTTTATGTCTTCATCTGTTAATTTTGAAACTGCAAGTTTTGTAGCAAGCGGATCCAAAACTTTTGTAACTTCAAACAGTGATTTTATATTTAAAAAATTCAATGTTGCAACTTGAACTCCGTATCTTGGAACAATATCAACCAACTTTATAGATTCTAGTTGTTGAAATACAGTTCTAATTGGGGTCCTACTAACTCCAAACTCTTCCGATAATTCAATTTCGTTCAAAATTTTTCCGGGTTCATATTGTAAAGTTACAATTCTATCTTTTAAAACATTAAAAATATCTTCCTTTGTTCTACCTCTTTTATTCATAAAACATCTATCTCCTACATTAACTCAATCATATGTTTTATTATTTCCGTTGATTCCGTTCCTAAAACACAAATTTCATACATTTTATTTCTTTTTAAATCAACAATCTGACAATTTGTTTCTTCACAATTCATATTATTTTGTTCTTGTATTGAAACATAGCCATATTCATCATCCAAGTTTTCAAAACCTAAAAAGAATTTGTTTTTGTTAATTGTATCAAAAATCAAAATTTTAAAATTATCTGAACTTTTTTCCGATAAATATTTTTCATCAAAATTAAAGCCATCTGAACTTTCATATTCATTTAAAAATATAGCATTATCAGTTGTTAAATAGCCTTTAATTTTACCATTGTACTCAAACCAGCTTGGTATTTTCAAAGAAAAATCTAAATCTTTTAAAAACTTATCGTAAAAATGATACCCAACTTCGTATCTAACTTTCCTATATGCAAAATTTGATGCTGAAAATTTATTTACCCCTAAATATTTATATATTTCTCTGGAATATTTTTGTGGTAAATGTATTTGTACATTATTTTCGATTAAATTTTCAAACATAAACATAACCATAGACAATCTTTCATCAAAATCGTCAACTAATGTCAAATCTTTCAAGTTATTCCAAACATGGTAAAGCAAATAATTTTCATCAGAATAAGGATCTAATACTTTTTCATTAAACAAGAAAATTCTCTTTTTAATAGCTTCAATATCATTTGTATACAAGTTTTCAAACTCTGTTAAAGAAATTACGCCCATATAAGTACAAATATAATCTTCTATAGTTACAGGAAAAATTTTTTTGTTATCCATAAATATGGACTTAATTCTAATATTATCTCTATTGTTTAAAATAAGCTCTACTCTATTTTTAAACCAAAGATCATACATTTCTTTAAGTCTTTCAAAATTACCATCTTTATAAAATCCTGTATCATCTTTAATTTCAAACTTACAACCTAAAAATGAAAAGAGTTCGTTGATAAAATCTACAACTAAAATATGATAACCTACTCCATAATAGCAAGTTTCAGTTTTCATTTCTATTTCTTCATCAATTTTAAAATTCAATGAAAGATAAGGAAGAATTTCAAAGTTTAGAATCATCAAACCATCCATTTCTTCAAGTGAAAATCCATAATTACCATTTTCTGCAAATTCATCAATTTTTTCTAAAAAATCATCTATATCGTATTGAAATTTAACACTTATTCCAAAATTTTCCATAAGACACCTCTACATATTCAATCACATCATAACATTTATTTTATCACAAATTACAAACAATATCAAACTGTTGATAGGAGTATTTTTTGTGGTATAATTAAACTAGTTCGTATAATTTTATTAAGGAGAGAATGTTATGAAACAAAAATTTTTAAATTTTATGAAAGATAGATATGACGGAGACATTTTAAATAATATTATCTTCTACTTTGCAATTGGATTTTCAATTATAAATCTATTTAGAAGAAGCAATATTTTAACAATAACTTCTGTAATTTTAATTTTTATTGCACTTTTTAGAGCATTTTCAAAAAACAAAAGAAAAAGAGCAATGGAACAATTAAAATTTTTTAATCTAATTTCTCCAATATATTCTAGACTTTTAAAATTCGCATCTAAAGACAGAAAAAATTATATATATTTTAAGTGTAAAAACTGCAAACAAGAGCTTAGAATTCCAAGAGGAAAAGGAAAGATAAAAGTAATTTGTCCACATTGCAAACATGAAGAAATTAAAAAAAGCTAGAATAAATTTTATATAAAAAACCTAATCTACACAAAATAGATTAGATTTTTTCTTTTAATTACTTATATTTTTTCTTTTTTATTATTATACTCGCTATTCCTAACAAAGTCGGAACTAATATCGAATTACTGGAGATATTTGTTTTTGGTAATTTTTTATTTGTTTTATTTTTATCTATAACTTTATCCTTATCTATTATTTTATCTTTTTCATTATTTCCTTTTTTATACTCAACTGCATACATTGAAAAATGTCCTGTTTTAAATATTATAGATTTTTCATTTTGAGTAAAAGTTTTTTCTTCCAGATTTCCTTTTTTGTCAATATAGTAAACCTTATTTACTGTTTTACCTTTTTCTCCAGGAATTGAAACTGTATAATCACCATCTTTAATTTTAACTTTTTCATTAGTTATCTTATTTACAAATGAGATGTCAAAGATTGAAACATCTTTACCTTTAAATGCTAAGAAGTCTTCTCCATTTATTTTTTCAACAACAAGTATAAAGTCTGATAATCTTTTCCCTGAAACTGAAATATTAGTTTTTGGATCAGTTAATGTTGTAATCAAGTCATCTTCAGGTTTTTCTTCAGGATTAGACGGTTTAACACCATTTAATTTTGACAAACTTTCACTTAAAGCTTTTGTTAAACTGTCAATATTTTTTTGACTTATAGGATTATTTAAAGCCTCTTCACAATCCTTAAGAATTTTATCAAAATCTGATTTTATATTTTCCTCTGAATAAATATATTTATCAGTATTCTTAATAGTTTTTGCTTTTTCTATTTCCGTTTTTAAATTTTCAAGTTCTATGTTTTTTAATATAATTTTATGATGTTTGCTTTGTTCAAATTTTAGATGTTCTTTATTATAAGTGTAAACTTTAACTTTAATAACATTTTTTTCACTATCCATATTGTCATTAAAAGCATTCTTGTCTAAAAATGTTAGACTTGATGGAATAACAACTTCTTCAATTAGACAACTTTTGAATGCGTCTTTTCCTATTGTTTTGAGTCCCTCATTTAATATCAACTTTTTTAAATATCTGAATTTTTTATTTGAAGCAAAAGCTTGATCTTCAATAGTTTCAACTGATGATGGTATTTCAAGAGTTGTAATTCTATGTGATAAAAAGGCATATCTTCCTATTGCTTTTACAGTATTTGGAATATTTATGCTTTCCAATGGACAACCAGAAAAGGCAGATTGCCCTATTGTTTCTACACCATCAGGAATATCTATGTTTTTCAAATTAAGATTTCTTGAAAAAATACCATTTGGTACAGTTTTCATATTTTTTGAAAGTTTTGCATAAGAAATATTATTTAATGAAAAAGTTCCCTCTCCCATTTTAACAACTGAATCCGGTATTTCAATGCTTATCAATTCATTACCATTAAATGCAAGAGTTCCTATTTCTTCCAATCCTTCAGGCAAGATAACTTCCTTTAACTTATTCTTTTGAAAAGCACTTTTACCTATTTTCTTTACTGTTTTTGGAATTTCAACACTTAAAAGACCATTTAAAGATTCTCCGGTATCTGTTGTATATTCATACTCTCCTGTATATTCAAAAGCATTGTCGCCAATTTCCGTTATAGCCTCTCCATTTTTGTTTTGATTAGGAATAACTAAATTTTTATTGTATTCTGATTTTTCCTTACCAAGCTCTGAAAAACCAACTATCTTAGTTCCTTCAAAAATAAAATCATTCTTATTATATTTTGCTTCTTCACTTAAAACAAGTTTTCCTTCCGCTTTTAATAACTCCAATAGTGCTTTATCAATATCATCTTGTTTAGCTGAAGCATCTTTTACTACAAGCTTTGCTTTTTCAAGTTCTTCTATAAACTTATTATATGAGTCTTCTGTATATAGAATTTTATTAATATTACTTAATCTTGAAATATTTTTTATTAATGCCTTTTTATTTGCACCATTTGGAACCAAATTTTCGATTGCTTTACTTAAACTTTTTGTTATTTCATCAATATCTTTTTGTGTTGAATTATGATTTAACATAATAGCTTTCGCTTCTGAATAAATATTTTCTAATTTTTCAAAACTTGTAGCTTCATAGTCCGATTTATCCAACTCTTTAGCTATTTCAAGTATTTTTTGAAGTCTATTACGGTTAACATCTTTACCAACTAAAACAAATCTATGATAATCACTATGTGGATTGATGTAAGTAGAAGTTTCCAAATGTTTTTTATTTCTTGTGTATAAAATGACTTTTCCGTCTTCATTTCCGGTATTTTCAACAAATACATTTTGAAGAAGTTTAAATATACTAAATGGCAAATCTACCTCTTTAATTTTATTGTGTGCAAAACTGAAAGAGTCGAATTGAAATAGAGAAACACTATCTGAAACTTTAAGCTCTTCAATCTCATTATACGCAAAGCTTTCATTTCCAACTTTTACAACAGTTTGTGGAATATAAAGTTTCTTAATTTTATTATTCTTAAAAGCATAGGATTCTATAAATTTAACACCATCAGGAATTTCAAACTCTTTTAAATTATTCTTTTGAAAAGCTCCTGTATCGATTATGTATTCATTGTATCCTTCTGAAATATTTATCTTAACTGAATTAAGTTCTTTATTTTCAAACGCCTTAGAACAAATACCTTCTATTCTCTTCTCAACATCAGCACCATTTTCTTTAATTATAACAGTTTTAGGAATTACCAAATCTTTATTCGTCTTTAATTTTTCAAGACCTTTTTCTGAAAAGCCTGAAATTCCAAAGTACCTTCTTTTTGAAATTATTTTACTTTTTACATCTTCATAATTAAAGTCTTCAGCATTAAATTCTTTATTATTAGAAATAACTTTAACTTTTACCTTTATTTCGTATCTATCCAATACAGATTCTATTAATTCTTTGTTTTGATTTGCTTTTACATAAGCTCCATCTTTAAACTTTTTGAATTTGCCTGAAATAATTGAACCATCAGATATGCTTTCATTGACATCATAATTTATTTCTGTTTCAAAATACTCATCCAAAGAACCATCACTTGCACCACCTATTTTTACAAATCCAGATGTAAGTTTAATTTTATCTTTTAATTTTTTAATTATTTCTTCTTTAGAGTCACTTTCATTAACTTTTATTTCTCCGCAATCTAAAGTTATTTTTCTAGAACTACTACAAGATCCATCACAAAAAGCTCTTACAAAAAGCATAATTTCTCTTCCGTGAGGAATATTTAACTCATTTTGATTTTTCAAGAATAGTTCATCGTGTAGGAATAATTTATTTCCATTCTTTGAAATACTAATATTTATATCATTACCATTACCGGAAAAAACTTTATGTCCTACATGTCCTAAATTTTCTCCAAATACAATATCATTAGAGATTTTACATTTTTCAAAGGCATTATCTGAAATTTTAGTCAAAGAATTAGGAAGATTAATTTTTTGTAAAGAAGAACAATTCGAAAATGCTCTTTTACCTATTACTTGCAAACCTTCATTTAATTTCAATTCTTTCAATGATGTTTTTACAAAAGCCATATCATCAATTTTCTTTAAAGTTGATGGGAAATTTATTTTTTCTAAAGTTGTAACACCTGCAAAAGCACCATTACCTATAATTTCCATTCCCTCATTTAAAACAACTGACTTTATTTTTTTCCCTTTAAAAGCCACTTTACCAATGGCTTTAACATCTACACCATTAATTTTTGCAGGGGTGATTACTTCAGTTTCATCACCTGTGAATTTAGTAATTGTATTTGTATTTTCATCAAACACAAATTTACTTTCGTCAGTATAATTTCTAACAACCGAAACAGGTTCATTAGCAAAACTGCTAATAGGCATTACAGTCAACAAAATTGAAAGTAATGCTACATAAGATAAAAGTTTTTTAATTTTCATTTTAATATCCTCCTTAAAAGGAATTTTATCATAGTAAATATTCTTTGTCAATGTATAATCTTAACAGTTTTATATTATAAGTTTTTATAATATAATTAATATTATGTTTTCTTTTTTTAAAACAAAATACAAGTCATAAAAATAGAACTTTTACCTATAATTATTAAAATATATTAATTTAAAAAGTATGTAGCTATTAATACATTTTTTTCAATTACATTTAAAATTATAAAAGTATTTAATAAAAATATTACAATTTATTATTTAATTCTATTTTAAATTCGAATAATTTGAAAAATATTTAGAGTATTATTACACACAAAAACCCCTAATCCATTTTAATGTAGGTGTTTTTTAACTATTTTTTATTTTATTTTTTCTATAATTCTAGATTTTGTGTCAAAGTTCTCATCTGTTCCACTAAATGAAGCATCTTGTTTTGACATAGAAAGCATTATATCTAAAATATCTTTAAATTCATTTACTTTTTTTGTTTTATTTTCTAATTCATCAATTCCCTTTTGCTTGAATTCTCCTAATTTTGAACTAAATTCTTTTTGTGATGAAGTCAACTTGTCGCTACCTTCTTTTAATTGGTCAGTGCTTGAATCCATTTTTTTAAGTCCTTCATTAATTGAATTAATAGCATTTGAAAATGGGATAACAGCTTTTTCTTTGACTTGAGATAATGAATTTAAAATTCCGGATTGGCTTTTAAATTCTCTCAATCCTTTAGATAATTGTCCTGAACCGTTTTTTAAAGAATCGGAATTTTCATCTAATTTACTCATTGCTGATTGTAACATTCCCATAGCAACTTTATTTTGATTAGTAGCTGATTTCAAACTTTCGGTTCCATTTTTGATTTTTCCTGTTGCTCCATCGAGTTGTTTTATTGAAGATTTTAAAACTTTTAAATCATCACTTTTCAAACTTTCTGTTATTTTTGAAAGTCCTTTGTTTAATTCTAAAGAAGATTTTTCCAATTGTGATTTTGTCTCATTCATCTTTGTATAAACATTTGATAAAGCATTTGATAAATCAGTATTCCCCTTCAATAATTTATCTGAACCATTTGCTAATTCTGATATAGCTTGAGTTAGGGTATTTAATTTAGTCAATCCTGATTGCTTTGCTTTTAGAGTTCTTGATTCATTTAACAAATCATTTTTTGTTTTATTTAAAATAGATATTTCAGATGTCAAACTTCCATCTTTATTTTTGTTTGATAAATCATCAATGACTTTTTGAATATTATTAGCTTTTGCTTCTAAATTTTTAATATCATTTTCTAAAGAAATATTAGAATTTAAGTTTTTTATTGAATTTTCAACTTGATGAAGTTTACTATTAAATTCTTGAGTTGAATTTTTTAATTCAGTAGATTTTTTTGAAATTTGTTCGATGCCTGAGAGTAATGTTCCATAGCTATTTCCCAAATTAGTCAACCCTTGAGATAATTGTGATGATTTGTTTAATAATTCATCTTTTTGAGCAATTATATTATCAAGTTTTTTAGTTCCAACTTTCATCTTTTCAGTAGCATATTTTAACTTCCCAACTCCATTATCTAAATCACTTGAACCTTTATCAAGTTGAATTGCTCCATATTGAATTTTTTCAATATTTTTATTTATTTCACCTACAGCTCCTGTATAAATATTTACTCCGTTAAATAGTTTCACACTGCCTTCATACATTTCAGAAATATACTTTTGAATTACTCCAACTTTTGGTTCTAGAGAATCAAATTTACTCTTAATTGTTTTCATTGAATCAGATAATTTTTCTGTTCCTGAATAGAGTTTTTTTACTCCTGTTTGCATTTGACCTATTCCATTATTCAATTTGTCTTGCCCTTCTGTTAACTTAACAGAAGCATCAAATAATTTTTGTGAATTATCTTCTAATTGTTTTATCCCATCCTTTAATTTATCAAGTGAATCAATGTTTTTCTTTTCTTGGAATAATTCATTTGTAATAACTGAATAGATTTCTATCGGTTTGTAATTTTTTATTTCCATTTCCAATGAAATTGTGTCTTTAAATATCTTTAAATCTTTTTCTTTTAAAATATCTTCAAAATTTTGCTTCAATCCGGGAGTTAAAATTGATGTTACTATTTGATTTTTACCATCTTTAACTATTTTTACATCATCTGATTTTATATCGCTTACTTTATCATCACTAAAAATCATAGCTGTTGCCACGATATATGGTGAATATACTTCTTTGTTTTTTCCATTTATATTTTTTGTTTCATATCTATTGTTTTTAGAACTTAAGACTATCTTTAAATGTCCGGTTTTTCCTTCTAATTCAGAATTTTTAATTTCTTTATTATCCAAATAATATTTTACAGTCAACTCTACAGGTAAATCTTTATCGGTTTTTCCTTGATAATATATATCTTTTTTATCTTCATTCCAGTTTAAATATCCATTTTTTCCTAAAACTTTTTCATCTGTTTTTAAATTTTTTACCTCTTTTAAATTGGATTTATCTTTTACTTTTATATTTTTATCGGAATTTAACCAAACTGATACAGTTTTATCTTTAATTTCATCACCATCTACTGTTACATAAACCGTTTCACTTTTCTTAATTACATTATTTTCTTGTGCAAATGAAACATTCACAATAATCATTGAAAAAAGCAAACTTAATGCTACAATTTTTTGAAATTTTTTATTCATTGTCATCCTCTCCTCTATACTAAATTTTTTGTTGTTTTTTTAATAAATGGAAAAGTTACACTCAATATAGCCGGTAATAAAATTATTATTACTAACATACTTATAATAGCTCCTCTGGCTAAAAACATACATATTGTAGATACTATTTCCATTTTTGAATAAAGTCCTACCCCAATAGTTGCAGCCATAAAAGATAATGCGCTTGTTACTATTGACTTGGAAGTTTCTTTTACAGAAACTCTCAAAGAATTATTTAAATCTTTTGTCTTTCTATATTCATGTAAAAATCTGTCAGTCATCAAAATTGAATAATCTATAGTTGATCCTAATTGAATTACTCCTATTATTATTGATGTGATAAATGGAATAGTCTGACCTAAATAATAAGGAATAGCCATATTAATCTGAATAGCCAATTCTATTGCAGATATTAAGATAATTGGTATTCCAATAGACTTAAATGCAACTGCTATAATTATAAATACGGTAATTATGGAAGCAATATTTACCATTTTGAAGTCTTTTTCTGAAACTTCTGTCAAATCATCGGTCAATACTGCTTCTCCTGTTAGATATCCTTCATCATCATATTTTGAAATAATATTTCTGATTTTTTCTATTTGTCTATTAACTTCAGGCGATGCAGTTTGATATTCCGAATTTATCATTATCATTTGATAGCCATCTTTTACAAAGTTATCTCTTAACTTGCTAGGCAAAAATTCAGCCGGTAGAGTAACACCTGTAATTGAGTGCGTACTTAGTACAGTATTTATTCCATCAACTTTTTCCAACTCATCAATCATAGAAGTTAAATTTGAGTTTGATAAATCTTCTTTAACAATAATAAAATGTGTACTTGCCATATTATAATCTTTTTTCATTTTATTTAGCGAAATAATTGAATCTAAATCTTGTGGTAAAGATCTATCAAGATTATAATAAAGTTTTGTATTATTAGAACCTATAATAGCAGGTATAAAAAGCAATATAAATACTAATGCTAAAATTTTTCTTTTATTAATATCAAAATCAGCTAATCGATTAAATGAAGGTAACAAAACCTTATGATTATATCTATTTACAGCTTTTTCCGCAATTAAAAGCATCGGTGGAAGTACAATTACTGTACATAACAAACCTATTAGAACTCCTTTAGCCATTACAAGTCCAATATCTTTTCCTAATGTTAATCTCATTAAAATCAAAACCAAAAATCCGGCAATTGTTGTAAGTGAAGATGAAAATAAGGAAGTGAATGTATTTTGAATTGCCCTATCCATAGCTTCATTACGACTATTTCTTTTTTTCTTTTCTTCAACATACCTGTGATATAAAAAAATTGAATAATCCATTGTTACCGCTAATTGAAGAACAGCTGCAATAGCTTTGGTTAAATACGATATCTCTCCCAAAAATATATTAGTTCCAAAATTATAAATAACCGCATATCCTATTGTTAACATAAACACAAAAGGAATAACAGTAGATTCATTAGTAATACTCAATATAATCAAGCCTAAAACAATTGCTAACCCGACATAAATAACAGTCTCTTTATCTATTAAATCTTTTGTATCTTTGACTAGTGAACTTACTCCACTCAAATATTTTTTATTTGATTGAATATTTCTTATGCTTTCGATAGCATTCATAGTTTTGAATGATGAAGCCGGTTCATTAAACTTTACCATCATCAATGTACTTCCTTTGGAATAAAAAATATTCTTAATTTTATCCGGTAAAAAATCACTGGGAATAGAATCTCCAATTATTGATGTTCTTGAAATAACATCTTCTACACCATCTATTTTCATTATTTCTTTTTTTAACTCTTCAGCATCTCTATCACTACCATCTAAAATTACCATTACTGTAGCTGCATTTTTAAAATCTTTATCTAAAATATTTTGTCCTTGAGTAGATTTTAAATCAGCAGGTAAATATGAAAGAATATTATAATTTACTCCCGTATTTTTGTAACTTATTATTGACGGAATCAATAACATTGTCATTATTAATAACACAAGTCTTGGATGGTGTGAAATAAATTTTGTAAATTTTCTCATATTAATCTCCATTACTTATCAATATTTTTTTTATTACTTCAAATAAAACAGCTTTCATTTCATCAATTGATAAAATAGAATCTTTCATAATTGCACTCTTACAAGTAGAAATTACTATTTCTATGGTTAATGAAAGGATATATAACTTTTGTGAATAAGAATATTTATGTGAAAACAACTTCTCATACTTACTAAGTATAAACTTTAAAGTTGTATCAGCCTCTATAAATCTTTTATCATTTTCAATCTTTGTATATAAAGTCCAATTAATATTTTGAGATATTAGCTCTAAATCGAATGGATTTTCAATCAAATAATCAATAATATAATTTAAAAAACAAATATATCTTTCAACAGAATCAGTATGAATACATTTATTTTCAGCATGAACAACTAAATCCATTGCTTTGTCTAAAATTATTTGTTCTTTCAAATCCTGTTTGTTTTTAAAATATAAATAGAAAGTTCCTAATCCAAATTCAGTTCTGCTCATAATATCTCTAATAGTTGATTTTTCATAACCTTTTTCTTTGAAAACTTCAAGCGCAGCTTTAATAATTTTAACCTCTTTGCTCATCTTTTTATCTATTATAGCAGTCATAATTGCCCCCTTTCATTTTATTGAACATTGTTCATTATTTTTTACAAAAGTTATTATAACACTTTTATGAACAATGTTCAATACTTTTTTTGAAATTTTTTTATTATTTTTATGCTCTTATTATAAAAAACTTATTATTAATTCAAACATAAAAAAAGCTAGGAAAGAATCCTAACTTTTGATATATAATTTAACTTTATTTATTTGTAGCTCCTTTACTTTGCAACATTTTTCCCATTTTTTCCGTATAATGTACGCTTCCATCTGAAAGTATCCAAAAAGCTTCCGCTCCTTCTACTTTTTCTAAAAGTTTTTTACCTTCTTCAACATCCATTAAAAACAAACTTGTTGATAGAAAATCCGCAAGACCGGAATCATTACACAAAACTGTTACACTCTTAATTTTATCTTTAGGATAACCTGTTTTTGGATCAATAATATGATTATATGCTTTATCTCCTACAAAATAAAATCTTTGATAATCTCCACTGGTTACTGCACAAGTTTCATTTGAAAAAATGACTTCTTTAATATCAACTTTATCAGAATCGAACTTAGGGTCTTGAATTCCGATTCCCCATTTATTTTTATCCTTTTCTAAGGGACTTCCAATGGCTTTTACATTTCCACCTGCTGAAATTATTGCAGATTTTAAACCCATTGATTTTAATTTATTCATCACTTTTTCTACTGAATAACCTTTTGCAATAGCTCCAACATCTAGCTTCATATCCTTATCTTTTAGAAAAACCGTACTATTCTCTTTATCAATTACAATATTATTAATATCTGTGTGTTTTAATCCCTCTTTTATTTTATTATCATCAGGAAGTTTTCCCTTAAGATCAACAGCTGCATCCTTTTCAGCTTTCCAAAGAGAAGTTACACTTCCTATTGCAATATTATTTTTATCAGAGAGTTTTTTATAACTCTCAATAGAAAATTCCAAAAGCTCTATAATTTCTTTATCAACTTTAACTGCTTCTTTTCCCGCATTATCATTTATAGTTTTTATATTATTTTCATTAGCATTTTCAAAAGAATTGTAAAGATTATGGTATCTTTTCATATCCTCTTCCAATACTTTGAAATATTTATTAAATTCCTCTTCATTTACACAATATGCACTGAAAGCCACATCTGTATCAAAAACACCAAAAAATGATTTTGAAAATTTCTTAAAACTTGCACTCTCATTATTTTTCACATTTTTTTTAAATTCCTCGTTTTCGGCTTTTTTTGAACAAGCTCCAAAAACTAAACAACATAACAATAACCCTATAATACTTCTATTAAATTTCTTCATCTTTCTCCAACTTCTATTAAAATTTTTTATGTCTTAAATACCAAATAGGATATATACTCGAAAATCCATCATAAATATCGTTAATTTTTGTTATCTTTTCATTTATTATCTCATCTTCAAAATCATTACTTTCAACAAAAATATCATATAAATTTTCAATTATAGTATATACTCCTAAAAGTTTAAAAAATGCTCTCGGAACATTATTATTAAAATATCCATCAACAATTCCTGTCAATAAACTTGCATTATCATCATAATATAAATTCAAATTTCTAAACTCAAAATACGAATCAGACCTTAAAATTTTATACTCTTCTATAATTTGAAACTTTCCGTCTTTTGAAATTTTTATATCATTAAGACCGTTAATTCCAATTATAGTAGTACAAGTCCTCTCACTTAAACAATACCTATTTCTTTCCAAAAAATCAAAAAGAACGTAGTCAAGATTCCCTCTGTACTTTCCAAGTCCGTATTTGTGTAAGAATTTATTTATCCTATAATTATAATGCTTATTCCACCTACCACAATCACAACCTTGAAAACTCTTATGATATTCAAAAACAAATTTCCCGATTTCAAATCCTATATTGTAAGCTTCTTCATCAGTCAAATTATTTTTTTCATCAATAACAAAAGGAATAATTCTATAACAAAATTTATCATTTAAAATTCCAATATCTCCATAAGAAATATTAGAAAATTCTTCAGATAATTTATTTAAACAATCAAAAATTTTACTTATTTTAGAAAATTTTCCAAACGGAAATAAATTTAAAATATACTTTTCATTTTTATTTTCCAAAATAAATTCTTTCTCATCTATTTTATTGACTTCTAATTTTCTATTTTTTATAAATTCTATATTTTCTACCAATTTAAGCATATTTTCCCTCTATGTACTAAACTCCTACAGATTTTAAAAGTGCCTCATCAACTTTTTTCATAAAGAACTCATCCGTAAAACCGACTTTTTCTCTAAGTCTTTTTTTATCTATGGTTCTTATTTGCTCCAGCAATACAACAGAATTTTTAGGAAGCCCAAATTCTGCTGAAACTTCAACATGAGTTGGAAGTTTGACTTTATTCATCTGAGAAGTTATAGCTGCAATAATTACAGTCGGGCTGTATTTGTTCCCGATATCATTTTGAACAACTAGGACAGGTCTTACTCCTCCTTGTTCAGAACCTACAACGGGACTTAAATCTGCATAAAAAATATCTCCTCTTTTTACCTTCATATATATCTTCTTTTAGTAAAACTAAAAATACTCCCTCTTAAATAATCTTATTTAATTATTATATATTTTTAGGAGAAATAAATCAATACTTAATAATAATTATTAAAAATTTTCATAAAAAAGCGGATTATAATACAAATTACAAGTAGTAGAACATACATATATATTAATTATAATTTTATCCTTCAAAAAATCAAATAGTTTTAAATATTGAAATTCATCTAATAAATATTTTTTACAATATTAAAGTATTGAACTTTATCACTCATAAATAAACCCTTTTTGATAATAATCAATAAATTTAAATAATGTATTAATATGCATAGGATACCAGGCTTCTAAATTTTTATTAATAGAACTATATATGTCATCAACATTCATCCATCTAACATTTCTTGTTTCATTGGAATTTGGTATTATTTTACCTTCAACTTTACATAAAAAAGTTTGAAGAATAATGGAATACCCTCCTGATAAATTCTGAGTACAGCAAAATGGAACATAACTATTAACAGTATATTCACCCATTTCTCTAGTATCTATATTATTTTCACCAATAATTTCTATAACTGTTAATCCTGTTTCCTCTTCTACTTCTCTTTTTAACGCTTTAAAAATATCTTCATATTCTCTAATCTTTCCTGCCGGTAATTCTAATAAACCTTTCTCAAAAATTTCATTTTCCTTATGCCTTTCTTGGACTAAAATATTTAATTTATTATCCTTAATTCTGTAAATTAATGCCCCTACGGCTGGAATAGCAAAAACTTCTTTCAACAAATGCCCTCCTTATATAAATTTATTTACATCATTATACAAATTAATAAAAAATATAACATTTTTATAAGTAATGTCAATCAATCTTATTGTTTTCGTTTAAAAAATTTCCTCTTAAATAATCTTATTTATTCATTATATATTTTTAAGAAAAATAAATCAATACTTAATAAGTACTAAAAATTTCTACAAAAAAAGTGGATAAAAATCCACTTTTAATACTTAAATTTAAATAGAAATAATTTCTTACTTTAATTCTACAGTAGCTCCCACTTCTTCTAATTTAGCTTTCATTTGTTCAGCTTCTTCTTTAGAAACTCCTTCTTTAACAGCTTTTGGAGCGTTGTCAACTACTTCCTTAGCTTCTTTTAAGCCTAATCCACTTAAATCTTTAACAGCCTTAACAACTTTCATTTTTTCTGCTCCAACTGATGCTAAAATTACATCAAATTCAGTTTTTTCTTCTGCTGCTCCAGCTGCTTCTCCACCAGCTACAGCTCCACCTACTACTACAGGTGCTGATGCAGAAACTCCAAATTTTTCTTCTGCTGCTTTAACTAATTCATTTAATTCAAGAACTGATAATTTTTCAATTGCTTCTAATATTTGTTCGAAATCCATAATATACCTCCTAAAATTTTACGCAACCATTAAGCTGCTTCTTCTTCTTTTTTCTTTCTTAGTGCATCTAACATATACACAAAATTTGATACCGGAGCCTTTAGGCTGCCAAGTAATTTTGCAATAAGTACTTCTCTTGAAGGAATGTTTGCAACAGCCTTAACGCCGTTAGTGTCTAAAATCTTTCCTTCTAATATACCTGCTTTAATAACCAACTTTTCATTTGACTTTGCAAATTCATTAGTAATTCTAGCTGCTGCTGTTAAATCTTCTCCTGAAAACGCAACGGCACTTGGTCCTTCTAAATATTGATTAAAATCTTCAAAACCTAATTCTTTAAAGGCTAATTTCATCATAGTATTTTTATAAACCTTATATTGAACACCAGCTTCTCTATATTTTTTTCTTAAGTCAGTTACTTGTTCAACAGTTAAGCCTCTATAGTCAACTAAAACTAAAGATCCGGAATTTTCAATCTTTTCTCTAATTTCTGATATAACAGCTTGTTTTTGTTCTAAAACAGAATCTTTCATCTTTTTCACCTCCATAAAAGGCTACATATTAAAAAATCTCTACCAAGAGTAGAGATAAAATACAAAATAAGTATTTCCACCTATGTAGGATTTTTAAACGAATGTCCCTACGGTCTTGGGTAGCCTATAAAATTAACATATATATTATACCATATTTCAAAATAAATGCAATACTTTTTTAAAAATTTTTTTATATTTCTTTTATTTCGTTTTTATGGTAGAATATATACATTATTTAAGAAAAATTATAGGTGATTTGATGTTAAAATATTTTTTAGTTTTATTAATTTCAATGGTGCCGGTTATTGAACTAAGAGGTGCCATTCCATATTCCCAAGCAATGGGACTTCCGATTCTAAGTTCATATATAATTGCACTAATAGGAAATTTAATTCCAGTTCCATTTGTTTACTTTCTTGCTAAAAAGATTTTAATTTGGGGTGAACATAAAAGGTATATTGGAAAGTTTTGTAAAAAAATTTTACTAAAAGGGCATAAAGCAGGAGAAAAAATTTTAAAAAAATCTGGTAAAAGAGGAATTTTAATTGCACTTGCGATTTTTATAGGTATTCCGTTTCCGGGTACCGGTGCATATACCGGTATACTTGCTGCGAGTATTTTAGATATAGATTTTAAAACAAGTTTTTTAGCGGCTATTATGGGATTAATTCTATCCGGAATAATTATGGCTACAATTAGTTTTAATATTTTTTAAATTGGGCAACTCAGTTGTCCTTTTCTATTGCAAAAAATCAAAATTTTGGTTATTATATATGTAAGATATTTATTATCTAATATATTTTTGGAGGTAGTATATGGAATTTAAAATTGGCAATTCCGGAATAGTTAAAGTTATTACTTTATTTGATGGAAACGATGTTTGCGGAATAAGTGAAGAGTTAAAAAAATATGTAAAAGAGAACAAACTTTTTAACGGAAAAAGAGGCGAAATTTTTTCAAATCTAGGTCCAAATTCTGAAAATGTAATTTTATTAGGTTTGGGAAAAGAAGATGAAATTTCTCTTGAAAACATCAGAAGAGCCTTCCTTTCTCTTGGAAAAATCTTAAAATCTAATAATGTAAAATCTTGTAATATCGAAATCAAAAAGTTTGATGGTATTTGTTATAAATTAACTGCTCAAGCAATGATTGAAGGCATTATAAATGTTACTTATGCTTTTGATAATTTCTTAAAAGAAAAGAAAGATAAATTCGAATGTGAAGTATTCTTTGATGTTTTAGAAGACAAAAAAGAAATTGTAGAAAATGGAATTAAAGAAATTGAAGCGATAATGGAAGCAGTATTTATGTGTAGAGATCTTGTAAATAGACCTGCTAATGATATTTATCCTGAAACTTTAGCGAAATTTGCAAAAGAAGAACTTGAAAAAGTTGGTGTAGAAGTTGAAGTTTTGGAAAAGAAACAAATTGAATCTTTAAAAATGGATGCTTTTCTATCAGTAGCACAAGGTAGTGACCTACCCCCTAAATTTATAATTATGAAACATTTACCAAACAAAGATGAAAAACCTATTGTTTTAGTTGGTAAAGGTTTAACTTATGATTCAGGTGGATATGCAATCAAACCTGCTACAGGAATGGTTACTATGAAAACTGATATGGGTGGAAGTGCCTCTGTTATTTCAACAATGTATGCAGTAGGAAAAATGAAAGTGCAAAGAAATGTAATTGCACTTGTTGCATCTTGTGAAAATATGATTAATGGACATGCTTACAGAAATGGAGATATAATTTCTTCAATGAAAGGTTCAACTATTGAAGTAATTAATACTGATGCTGAAGGAAGATTGACTTTAGCAGATGCTATTTACTATGGAGCATCAAAATTAAACCCTGAATGTATAATTGATGTAGCAACTTTAACAGGTGCTTGTATTCAAGCCTTGGGTTCAAGAGTTATTGGAGCTGTAAGTAATAATGATGAAGTCTTTGCAAAAATTAAAGAATCAGCAGACTTTATGGGTGAATACTTATGGAGATTTCCTGTTTATGAAGAACATAAAGAAAGTGTAAAAGGAAAAGTTGGAGATTTATTAAATGTAACTGCTCCCGGAACCGGCGGAGCAATTACTGCAGGAGTTTTCTTAGAACACTTCGTTGAAAACACTCCTTGGGTTCATTTAGACATTGCAGGTCCTTCATACTCAAATTCAGCTTGGGGAACAAATCCTGAAGGAGCAAGTGGTACTCCTGTAAAAACACTTTATAATTTTGTAAAAAAATACAATAAAAAATAATTAAGAATTTAAAAATGGTATGCCATAAAAGGCATACCATTTTTGCTAAAATTTATATCTTTTTAATCTTAAACTGTTTAAAACAACACTTACTGAGCTAAAACTCATTGTAAATCCTGCAAGCATTGGATTTAAGTATCCGAATGCGGCAAATGGAATTGCAATAATATTATAGAAAAATGCCCAGAATAGATTTTGTTTGATTATTTTAAGAGTTTGTTCACTTATATTGATTGAGTTTAAAAGTGTGTTTAAATTACCGTTCATCAAAGTAATATCTGAAGTTTCCATTGCAATATCTGTACCGGTTCCCATTGCAAAACTTATATCTGCACTTGCAAGAGCAGGAGCGTCATTTATTCCATCCCCTACCATTGCAACAATTTTTCCCTGTTTTTGCAATTCTAAAACTTTTTGAGATTTTTCATCTGGCATAACTTCATAAAGCACATTTTCTATTCCAAGTTTATTTGCAACTTTTCTGGCTACAACTTCACTATCTCCGGTTATCATATAAACATCAATATTTTTTTCTTTTAATTTCTTAATTATTTCAAAAGCGTTTTTTGAAATTTCATCCTCTAAAACTACAAAACCTGCAAAGTCATTTCCTATCGAAATAAAGATAGTCAATAATTCATTTTCTATATTTAGTTCTAATTTTCCAAGTTTTTCTTCAATATACTTTCTCTTTCCAATCAAAATTTCTTTACCATCGTAATTAGCTTGAATTCCCATTCCTGCAATTACTTTCAAGTCTGAAATATCCAATTCTTTTATATTTTTTTCTTTACAGAAGTTTACAATAGATTTTGCGATAGGATGATCTGTATTTTTTTCTAAAGAATAAATTATACTTAAGAAATCTCCTTCTGATAAAACAGTATTATTCTTTATTTCAATAACTTTTAATTCTCCTGTTGTAAGAGTTCCGGTTTTATCAAAAATAATACTATCCATTTTATGAATTTTTTCTAGGACTTCTCCACTCTTTATTAAAATTCCATTTTGTGCAGCGACTCCTGTTCCTGACATAATCGCTGTTGGTGTTGCCAATCCAAGTGAACAAGGACAAGCTATAACCATTACTGCACAGCTATTTAATAAACTTGTTGTAAAATCTTTTGTAACAATATAAGTAATTACTAAAGTAGCTAAAGATGACAAAATTACACCCGGTACAAAATAACTTGAAATTTTATCTGCAAGTCTTTGAACAGGGGCTTTTTTTGTCTGAGCATTTTGAACCAAATCAAGTATTTTAGATAATACAGAATTTTCTACTGTACTCTTTACTTCAATTTTTAAAATTCCCTCGATATTATTGGTTGCTCCAATAACAGTATCTCCTATATTCTTTTCGACAGGAACGGATTCCCCGGTAATCATAGCTTGATTTACAGAACTGCTACCAGAAATAATAACTCCATCAACCGGAATTTTTTCGTAAGGTTTAACTAAAACAATATCTCCAATTTTTACATCTTCAATATTCTTTTTAACTTCTTTATCACCATCAATTACAATTGCATAGTCCGCTTTCAAATCCATCAATTTCATAATTGCCCCGAAAGTATTTGACTTTGCATTTGCTTCAAAAAATTTACCAAGTAAAATTAAAGTTATAATCATTGCAGAACTGTCAAAATAAACATCAACGCTTCCTATTAAAACTTTATAAACTGAATAAAAATACGCCATTGAAGTTCCAAAAGCTATTAAAACATCCATATTTGTACTTTTATTTTTTAAGTTTTTATAGGCATTTATATAATATCTTTTACCTACATAAAATTGAACAACACTTGCCAAAGCCCATTGAATATAACCATTTAACATAAATCTATGCAAATTAAACATATGGAAAAACATTGAAACCATAAGTGGAACACTAAATACTATTGAAATAATTAAGTCCTTTTTTAAGTCCTTAATTTCATCTTCATATATATTTTGTCTTTCCTTTTTTTCTTTTTTAACCGAAATTTTATATTTCTCCAAAATTGAATTTATTTCATCTAAAGAAACAACATCTTTTAAGTATTTTACTTTTAAAATGTCATCTTCATCTTTTACTAAAACAGTATCTTTTTCTTTTAACTCAGAAATTATTTTTTCAATATCTTCAACTTTGATACTGCTCTTTTCAATTTTTACCTCATCTCTTTTCGGTTTATATCCAAGTCTCTTTATAACTCCGATAAGACCTTCAACTTTCGCTCCATCTTCAACGGATACTGTGACAGTTTTGCTCATAAGATTTACAGAGACGTCTTCAACTATTTTAAGCTTTGATAGTCCCTTTTCAACTTTCATAGAACAAGCTTGACAAGTCATTCCGTCAACAAAAATATTAACCTTTTTACTCAAAAGAAGCACCTCCTAATGACATTTTTGAAATCAAAAGCTCCAACAATAAATCTATATCTCTATTTTTTGTCTTAATATCTGATTCTACAGAATATGTTAAATCAATATAATTGCAAAGAGTTTCTATTGAAAAATTATCACAAACGGAATACAATTTTTTACATTCATAGTTTGAAATTTTTAGCTCTTTTGAAATATAATCTATGTGTTTTTGTTTTAGTTTCAAAACTTTTACTCCTAAAAGATTTCTAATATATCTTACAATCATATAAAATGTAGAAAAAGAGTCCTCTCCCGATTTTTTAAGCTCAACTAAAATCTTAATAGAATTTTTATAATCTTTTTTAGAAATCATATCAAGTAATTTAAAAATACTATTTTCAAATTTATCTACTAAAATTTCATCAACATCTTTAAAATCTAAAACATCTTTAGAAAATGAGTTAAGAAGTTTATTTACTTCATTTTCTACATCATAAAGATTTTTTTCTCTGCTACTATCTAAATACCCAATTCTATCGATAATATATTTTAAAACAATATCTTTAACTTCGATATTTTTTGAAACAAATCTTTTCTTAATAAATTTAAAAAGTTCAATTTCATTAAATCTTACTAATTCAATATTATGACCTAAAATTGAAATTTGTTTATAAAATTTACCACGAAAAGCAAGACTTCCTTTCATGACAAAAAGAAGAACTGTTGTATTTGGAATCTTATCTATATAATCATACATTTCCTCAAAAAAATTTTTATATATAGAAATTCCATTTTTTGAAAGATTTACATCATTTACAATAATAAGTCTTTTATTACTAAAAAATGGAGCTGTTTCACAATCAATCTTTAACTTTTGCAAGTCAATTTTCGAAAAATCATATTCGATATAATTCATATCAAAAAAATCTTTTGAAACAATATTCTCTTTAAATAGCTCAACAAATCTATCTATCAAAAAAATTTCTTCCCCACTTAAAACATATATACCATTAAGTTCCCCATTGTCTAGCAACTTCATAGCTTGTATATAATTCATAGTTCCTCCTCAATAAAGTCTAAATCTATAACTGAATCTTTCCTAATTTTAACTAAAACAAAGAATCCTAATAAATACATTATAATATTTAAAATATCCATAAAATAGAAATTTAATAAACCTAATAAATTACCATCAATTTCTCTAAAACCTATAATTTTTTCTTCAAATTTATTAATTCTAAGTATTATATTTCCTTGTAAATCAGTCCTAAAAACATCACTTCCTGTAGATTTTATTCTATCTAGTGCATCTTTATGTGGATGGTTATATCTATTTTTATAACCACAGGAAATTATAGAAGTTTTTGGACTTGAAGCTGATAAAAATTCAGGTGAACTAGAATTCTTACTCCCATGATGAGCAACTTTCAGATAATCACAGTCTATATCGTTTTTTATAAGCTGATTTTCTGTAAAAGCTCCAATATCTCCGGTAAAAAGTATTTTCCTTCCATTTACTGTAACTCTAACTATTATGGATCTTTCATTTTCTTCTGTAGAATCTTTTGCTTTTAAAACTTCTAAATCTACATCTTCTAAATTTATTTTTAAATTATTTTCAATATTATAAATATTCTCAGCCTTAACTTCTCCATATTTTTTTACAAAATCTCTATACCCGTCTTTTCTAAAAAATAAATTTTTAATCTCCACTTCCTTAGATAAAGAGCCCAAATTTTTACAATGGTCTGCATCTAAATGCGAAACAAATACAAAATCTAGTTTTTTAACCCCATTTTTCTGTAAATATGGAATTAAAACAGATTTTCCGTTATCTCCTTTACCAAAAGTAATTCCACCTGTATCTATTAGAATATTATTCTGTTTTCCTCTTACTAAACAGGCATCTCCCTGTCCTATATCTATGAAATTGATATTTACTTCATTTTTATAAATGTTATAAATATTTGTAGAAACAAATAGAATCATAACAGAAAGTATAAAAAATTTAAAGTTATCAAATGTAAAATACTTAAAATCTCTCCTCTTAAAATAAATTAAAAGTAAAAAATATGTAAAAATTAAAAGTACTATGTTATATTCATAAAAAGTAATGTTTATATTCATATCCTTTAAAAAATCAACATTTAATCTTATAAGATTTAATAAATTATTAACTAATAATCCTAAAAGCACACAAACTTTTAAACTAAATAAACCAAATAACAAAATAAAAAACGAAATAACTATGCAAATTACAAAAATTGGTGTTAATACTAAATTACTAAAGAAGGTAATAACTGAAAACTTTCCAAAAGTATATAAAATAATAGGTAAAATTATAAGCATAACTGAAAATGTAAGTTTTAAAGATTTAAGAACAAAGCCATCTCTCTTATTTGAAAAATATGGTAAAATCTTTATAATTCCAAGTACTGAAAACGCACTTAAATATAATCCTACATCAAAAATCATATATGGATTTATTAATAAAATGACAAAAATAGTCAACAAAAGGTCATTTAATCTATCTTTAACTTTTCCATAAAGTGACGAAAATATAGAAATAAGCAAAAATATTTCCGCCCTTAAAACACTTGCAGGATTGCCAATTAAATATGAATATAAAAATATAAAAAATAGAATTATAACTTCTCTAAAAATTCTTTTTATTGGTAAAATGACTAAAATTTTACTTAAAATTAAATATATTATTCCAATATGTAGACCACTAACGGCTAAAATATGTGAAAGTCCAATTTCTCTAATATCATTTTCAAAAGCCGTATCATAATTATTTGCAAGAAATATCCTCTTCATAATATCCGAATTTTCAGATGAAAGAGAAGTATCAAAGACATTTTCGACAAAATTATGAAAAGTTCTCTTTAAATTTTTATTCTCTCCGATTTTTTTCACATCATCAGAATAAATATTTGAATATATATTCTTTTTTAAATTAAATCTCTTATAATTAAAAAGTCTTGGATTACCATTTGACCTTATTTCTCTAAGTTTTCCAGTTACACTTACAATATCTCCAATTTCAAACTTTTTATGATTTGTAAAAAGTAAAATTTTCTCTGATTTTTCTATATTTTCAATATTTTTTAATTTAATTTCATGCTTAAATCCATTTCCATCAGAACGAGCAGTTGAATTTAAAACTTCTCCTGTAAAAGAAACTTCTTGATCAAAGAATTGTTTTAAATTACTTTCTTTCTCTGAAAAGAAGCTAACTAAAAAGCCTAATGAGAAAATCAAAAGAAATAATTTTATTTTATTGAATCTAAAAAAATATGAAACTATATAAGTAACTGATAAACCTAAAAATATATAAAATTTTGTAAAATGTTCCATTTTTAGAAAATAACAAAATAAAATTCCACATATTAAGGAAATCAGATAAAAAATAATATTTCTTTTCATACTTCCTCCAAATACAAAATCATAAATCATTCTTCAATACATAATTATTATATCATAATTCCTTTTTGATAATTAAATTTAGGTTATTATGATGAAATAATTACAGCTTTATCATAAGGCATAAATCTATAATTATTATATCATAATCTCTTTTTTATAATTAAATTTTGGTAATTATGATGAAATAATTACAGCTTTATCATAAGGCATAAATCTATAATTATTATATCATAATCTCTTTTTGATAATTATATTTAGGTTATTATGATGAAATAATTATAGCTTTATCATTAGGCATAAATCTATAATTATTATATCATAATTTGAACAATAAAAAAGCAGTAAAATTTTGATATACTGCTTTTCATCTCATATTCAATTATTTAATTTTAATAGCAACAATGCTAATTTCCAATATATTTAATATAAACTTGGCAAGGATTCCATTCATCCCATAAAGTTGGAAAAACTTCCAATTCCTTATATCCTACAGATTTATAGAAATTATTTGTTATATCATATTCTTTATAATGACCGCTTTGAACAGTTTTAACTTGAGAATAAGTGTAACCAAGTTTTTTTGCCAATTCTTCATAAGCATCATTTAACTTTGTTCCAATACCCATTCTATGATAGTTTTTCTTAATTCCCATAACAAAAATATCTGCACAATCCACACTTGTAGCATTCAAAACTACAAAACCTACTGCCTCGTTATCCATAAAACAGGCAATAAATGGTTTATCTTGTGAATCTGTAATATATTCTTCCGTACTTTCCGGCATACCAAACCATTCAGGAAGATCATTTAATATTTCTCTTGATATTTTTTCCTTTTCTTTAATATCAACAATTTCTTTAATAATCAATTCTTTCAAATTACTAACTCCTTTAAATTTACTATTTTATATTTTTTGTAACAAATAATAAATGATTTGATGCTCCTAAAAGTTCTTTATTTTTACAATGATTAAAATGCCATTGTAGATAGTTTTCATAAGCTACATCACTCATTTTTTCAATTTTTTCAAATAATAATTCAGAAAAGCCATCAGATGCAATTATACTTTCTATCTTTAGTCCTGATTTTTCTAACAATCTCTTACTTTCATCAACTGTAAAGAATATAAAAGGTCTGTTCCATACTCTTTGAGTATTCTTATCATATGCACCATTTTCAAAATAATTAAAATTATAGTTTGTTTCCGTAATAGGTACCATATCGTGATTTATAAATGCTATAAAAATATGTGCTCCATTTTTACAAACTCTAATTACATCATTTAAAGTTTTCAGTTGATCCTCTTTATTGGATAAATGATATAGTGGACCAAATAAAAGTACAACATCAAAATAGTCATCTGGTAATATTTCAAGCTCCAAAGAACTTAATTGCTTTGTTATAATATTTTTAAAATTATAATTTTTCAAATTTTCATTTAATTTCAAAAAATTATTTTCAGCAGGTTCAAAAGCGTATATTTCAGAAACTTTATCAGCATAATTTATAGTATAAACTCCAGTTCCTGCTCCTATATCAAGCATTTTAGTATTAAAATTTATAACTTTATCTATCTCTCTCATTGTAGTAAATTTTTCCACCATTCCGAACTTACTTTTCAATCTTGAATCTTAATCAAAAAATTTATACAACATCTGATTTCTCTGTAAATCATCGTCTATATTCATTACTTCATCAAAACTTAAATCCTTACTCATAAAAAAACTCCTGATAAATTTTAAATAGTATATCATATTATAATTTTAAAAACAACTTTATGATAAGAATCCAATCCTTTTACGATACTTCATATCCGGTGATTTTTTGGAAAACTTGTTATTTCACAATAAAAAAAGAGCATAAGATCTTTAATCAATATATTTTATATTACCACTTGCTGATTTTTTAAGTCTGTTCATTATTGAAAATCCAAGTCCATTTTCATCACAACCCTCAACAATAATCAAATCAACATTTTTTTCGTCGAATTTTCTAAGACCTCTAAATAATTTTTTAGACATTTCTTTTAAGTCAAAAACTGAACCCAATGATAAAATATTTTCACTTTCCAAACTTAAAATAGTTTCGTCAAACTTAAATATTCCTATTTTCAAGTCTTTATTTTCTTTTAGTATTTTTTCAATCTCCATTGATGATTTTTTCCTGTCTTTAGTTGAAATTACCACAACTTTTGCTTTTGGTGCATAATGTTTATACTTTTGCCCAGGTGATTTTGGAATTGTATTTTCTGTTACAATAGCATCATCAATTAAAATTTCATCTTCATATTTCAAAAAATCTTCCTTTGTGTAAAACCCCGGCCTTAAAATTGTATAAGGTTTTTTAGTCAAATCTAAAACTGTTGATTCAATTCCGATATTGCAAAGCCCACCATCTAAAATTACAGAAATTTTACCATTCATATCAGTAAAAACATCTTCTGCAGTCGTTGGTGATGGCTTTCCCGAAATATTTGCAGAAGGTGCAGCTATTGGCACTCCACATTGTTCTATAAAACTTCTTGCAATTTCATTATTTGGCATTCTAATAGCAACAGTATCGAGTCCACAGCTAACAGCATCAGGAATTATTTCCTTCTTTTTCATAACAACTGTAAGTGGTCCCGGCCAAAAATGATTTAAAAATTCTTTTATATCATTATTTAATTCATAAACCAATTTTTCCATCATATCATAATCTGAAATATGCAATATTAAAGGATTATCCTGTGGTCTATTTTTTGCCTTAAAAATTTTTGAAACAGCAATATCTGATAATCCATTCGCTCCTAAACCATATACAGTTTCAGTTGGAATTGCAACAATTTCATCATTTAATATTAATTTTGCGGATTTTTCTATATTTTCTTTTGTCGGTTTTAATATTTCAGTCATAAACTATTTTTCAATTCCCAAAGATTTTTTTGCTAAATGGTCTGCAAGATCATTATATTTATCATTTGAATGAGCCTTAACCTTTACAAATAAAATCTCTATTTCCTTTCTAAACTCTCTAATTTTATCTCTATATCCTATAGTAAGAGGTAAATTACATTTCCATTCTCCATTAGCCCAAGATGAAATGCCTTGATAATCGTAAAAAACAGTTATTTTTTTCTTTTTAAGTTTTATTGCCTCACTAATAGCTCTAATTGAGCCAAAAAGTTCTCCTGTTACATTTCTACTCTTTGCAACTTCAGGATTTTCTCCCTTTCCAAAAAATTCAATAACTTCATCTTTTAAAATTAGGACAACTCCATAACCGTATTCTAAAGTATCTTTTTTATAAGAACCGTCAACATAGGCCACAATTTCATCTTCAGCAATGTCTTCTAAATTAAATCCACCGCTTTTAACTTCTATATTTTCATTATTCAAATACTCTTTAGCTTCTTCTAAAATTGGAAAAGATTTATAAATCGCACCTGAAAAACCTGTAACTTGTTTTTTACAGTCTTCCCAATTATTATAAATTCCGGCTGATTTTCCAACTTTTACCACATAATACTTTTTAGCCAAAAATAACTCCTCCTATTTCTTTTTCCAAGTTGTTGATGAAAATAAAATTAGTATTGGGAATATTTCAAGTCTTCCAGCTAGCATTGCAAAAGATAAAACTATCTTATTAAAGTCAGTAAGACTTGCATAACTTCCTGTAGGCCCTACAATTCCCATTCCGGGTCCAATATTATTAAATGTAGCCATCACGGCTGAAAATGCAGTCAAAAAATCCGGAACTGAAAAAGATATTAAAATTGTAAAAATAATAACTAAAAATATATAAATTACAAAGTAAGTCTTCACCTCTTCTAAAACTTCTTTAGGAACAGGTTTATTATCCACTTTTACGCTTAAAACTCTTTTCGGATTTATCGACTTTCTAAATTGTAAAATAGATGACTTTACTAAAATTATAAGTCTTGAAATTTTTAATCCTCCGGCAGTTGAACCTGCACATGCCCCTGTAAACATCAAAAACAAAAGGATTGAATGGGAAAAAGCCGTCCATTTTCCAAAATCAACAGTAGCATACCCTGTAGTAGATATTATTGAAGAGACTGTAAAAAATATATCTCTCATCGCCTTTAGATATGAAGTATAATTATTTCTTATATTGAAAAATATTAAAATCACACTTCCAAAAACTATAAATAAATACCATTTTAACTCTTCACTTTTAAATCCATCTCTAACTTTTCCTATTAAAATTATATAAAATAAATTAAAGTTAATTCCAAAAGTTATCATAGCAATTGCCAAAATAATTTCAACCGCCGGGCTATTATAATAAGCTATTGAACTTGCTTTTATTCCAAAACCACCCGTTCCTGCTGCTCCAAAAGCATGAATAAATGAATCAAAAACAGGATGCCCTGCTAAAATAAGTACAATTATCAAAATTCCGGTCATTGCAAAATAGATTTTATATAAAATTCTTGCAGTATAACTCATCTTCGCAACAAGTTTCCCAAAAACAGGACCCGGAACTTCTGCTTTCATAATATGAGAATGTCTATTTGAACGAGGTAAAATTGCAAGAGCAAAAACTAAAATACCCATACCTCCAATCAAATGTGTAAAACTTCTCCAAAAAAGTATTGAATGACTAAGTGCTTCGACATCTGTTAAGATACTTGCTCCTGTAGTAGTAAAACCACTGGAAGTTTCAAAAAAAGCATCTATAAAACTTGGTATCGAACCTGAAAAAATAAATGGTAAAGAACCGAAAGCAGATAAGAGTATCCAAGATAAAGCAACTATTACAAATCCCTCTTTCTCATAAAATGCTCCACTACCATCTGCTTTATGTCCGATTACATATCCACTTAACAATAATAAAATTATTGTCGCTAAAAAACTTAAAATATTACTAATATCTTCTTTATATATGAGAGAAACAATAATAGGTAAAAGTAGAAAACCTGCCTCAATATATAAAATTTTGCTCAAAATATATCTTATAATTTTCTTATTCATAATACACCTATGCCAAAATACAATCTATATTTTGTATCAAATTTGCCTTCGAAATCACTATTACAGTATCATTTACCATTATAGAATCTTCTCCCGTTGGGAAAATTAGTTTATTATCTCTAATTATGTATGCTATAAGTACATTATCTTTTATTTTCAACTCTTTTAGTGGGATATCCAGTACTTTAGATTTTTTATTTACTTTTATCTCAACAGCCTCAGCATTATTTGATAATCTATGCAAAGTCTCTATATTTGATCCCTCGCTATTAATAATTGACCTTACTACACTAATTATTATGTCAGAAACCAATCTTTTTGGTGTAACAAATGAAAATCTTTCAGTAGATGGAATTATATTTAAAAGAGAAATTCTACTAACTTTTGCAACAGCTTTTTTTACATTAAGTTTTTCAGCAAACATTCCTAACATAATATTTTCTTCATCAATCCCTGTTAATGCTACACAAGCATCATAATTTGTTAATCCCTCTTCATCTAAAACATCAGAGTCTGAACCATCTGCACAAATAACTTTAACATTTGATGGAAATTTTTCGCTAAATGAAGTTGCCAGATCTCTATTAACTTCAACCAGCTTAATTTTAATATTTTCACGAATTAAGTTTGAAATTAAGTAGTAAGAAATTCTACTACCACCTATTATAAAAACGGATTCTATCTTTTTATTTCCACCTTCTAATATATTGTAAAATTTATATGCAAATTCATCAGTTCCTGTGAAATAAACTTTATCATTTTCTCTAATAATGAAATCTCCTGATGGAATAAAAATTTCATCTTTTCTTTCAACTATTCCAATTAAAATTTTTATATTAAACTTTTGTTGCAAGTCCGAAATTTTGATATCTTTCAATGGACTGTCCTTCCCAACAGAAATTCCTATAAGCTTCACTCGCCCATCTGCAAAAGTTTCAACTGAATGTGCAAATGGATACTTTAACCCTCTGGAAATTTCTCTTGCAGCGACAAATTCGGGATTAATTACTAAATCAATTCCCAATACTTCCTTTACAAAACCAGACTTAGAAGAATATTCCGGATTTCTAACACGTGCAATAGTATACTTTGCTCCCATATTCTTTGCAAAGATACAAGATATAATATTTGTTTCGTCACTTTCAGTTACAGAAATAAATACATCGCTATCTGCAACTCCCGCCTCTTCTAAAACATCATAGTTCGTTCCACTTCCGGAAATTCCCATAATATCATATTTAGATAACATTTCATTTAGTATTTCTTGTCTTTTTTCTATTAAAATAATATCATTGTCTTCTGTATTCAAATCAGTAAATAAATACTCTCCAACCTTCCCGGCTCCAACTATTATAATTTTCATAAATACCTCCAATTCATAGTATATCATATTTTTAAAAAACTTCAATAGAAAAAAATATTTTATACAAACCGTCATTTTATTGATATTCATTATTAAAGTTTTAAGGATATTCCTATGGGTAAAATAAACTTGAAAAACAAATAAGTTTTTAAATATTTTAAAATTTTAGGAGGAATAAAATGTCATTTGAATTAGTAAAATTGAATTATGCTTATGATGCACTAGAACCTGTAATAGATAAAGAAACTATGGAAATTCATCATAGCAAACATCATCAAGCTTATGTAAATAACTTAAATAACTTAATTAAAGATACAGTGTTTGAAGAAGCTTCATTAGAAGAAATTTTAACACATTTAGAACATGCTCCGGAAGAAAAAAAGAATGGAATTAGAAATAATGTAGGTGGAGTTTTCAATCATAATCTATTCTGGGAAAGCATGACTCCAGGTGGATCAAAAGAACCTATTGGAGAAGTTGCTAAAAAAATTAACGAAAAATTTGGAAACTTTGAAACTTTCAAAGCAGAATTTAACAAAAAAGGTGCAGGACAATTCGGTTCAGGTTGGGTATGGCTTGTTTGTGATAAAGAAGGAAATATTGAAGTGATTTCAACACCTAATCAAGACTGCCCTATTTCATGTGGAAAAATTATCCTTTTAGGAAATGATGTTTGGGAACATGCTTATTACTTAAGATATCAAAATAAAAGAGCTGAATACTTAAAAGAATGGTGGAAGGTTGTAAACTGGGATATTGTAGAAAAAAGATATCAAAATAGAAACTACAACGAATGTTCTTGCGGATGCGGATGTTAATTAAAATATTAAGAGATTTCAAACGAAATCTCTTTTTTTATTGTACAATAACAAAGTTTCCGCATTTCCTCTCAATGTGAAATATCGTAGAAGGATGAGGTTCTTCTATACAAAAATAGCCGACTTGAAATTAAGTCGGCTAACATTTTATAAACTTTCAATCCAATTTTTAATTATTTCATCACTATCTTTAATGTCAAATCTTCTTCCTTCTTTTAGAACTGAACCCTTACAGGAATTTTTCAATTCTTCGTTAGTATTTCCCATTAAACTTTCTCCTGAAGTCGCAAAAGGAATAATAGTTTTTCCTGTTAAATTATAACTTTCTAAAAAAGTATTTATGATTGTAGGTGCAACATACCACCAAATAGGAAATCCTACATAGATAGTATTATAGTCATCAATATTATTAATCTTGTTTGCTATTTCAGGTCTAAATAATTTGTTTTTCATTTCGATACTGCTACGACTATTTTCATTCATCCAGTTTAAATCTTCATCTGTGTAAATTTCCTTAGGCACAATTTCGTGTAAATCCGCTCCTGCAATTTTTGAAATTCTTTCTGCAAGTTTTTTTGTTACTCCACTTGCACTGAAATATGCAACTAATTTTCTACTCATAACCAGTACCTCCTATCTCCTATTTATTCAATATTTCCTTGATATCATTGATGATTAAATCTTTTGAAATTCCATTTTCAAGGAGTAATTTTTCTGCAACAACTCTATCCGGAAAATTCTTTTTAATCCCATAATTCTTAACCTTTAAATCGGATGTTCCAAAAAATCTTGAAATTTTTTCTCCAAAACCTCCATCTATAGCTCCATCTTCTAAAGTTATTACCAATTTATGATTTTCTTTTAATTCTTCAAGCAATTCTTCATCCAATCCTGTAATGAATCTTGGATTTATCAAAGTAATGTCTCCCAATTCATCTGCAATTTCTTTTCCAAGTTTATAGAAATTACCAAGAGCAATTATGGCCACATCTTTTCCCTTTTTTGTAACTTTGTATTTATTTAAAATAGAATAATCCGTTTTGTCTTCTTCTCCTGTTGATACTAAATCTAATGCAGGGACTCTTATTGCAACAGGATGTTCATTTTGATTTAATCCCCACTCCATCATCTTTAAATGTTCTTCTTTATTTGTAGGAGCAAGGTAAACCAAGTTTGGAATATTTGAAATCATCGGTATATCAAAAATTCCAAGATGAGTCACATCATTTGCTCTATAAACAGACGCATAATAAACTAATATCAATGCAGGATTATTATTTAGACACAAGTCTTGAGAAAGTTGGTCATAAGTCCTTTGGATAAATGAACTACATACACAAAAAACAGGTTTTGCACCATTTTTTGCAAGTCCTGAAGACATAGCTACTGCATGTTCCTCTGCAATTCCAACATCGATATATTGTTTGCCCATTTTTTCCCTAACTTCTTTTGACAATTCAAAATCTCCAGGTGTTCCCGCAGTCAAAACAGCAACAGTTTTATCATTTTTAACTGAATTTATCAAAAAGTCTAAAGTTATAGAACTATAATCTTCGTCTTTTTGTCCACTTTTATTTCTCTTAAATTCTCCTGTTTCAATATCAAAAGGTGCTCCAAAATGAAAATCTTCTTTATTTATTTCTGCAGGTTTGAATCCGTTACCTTTATTTGTCGAAAGATGAACAACTATAGGTTTGCCAATGTTCTTCACGGACTTAAATGCTGAAATCAGTTCTTCAATATCATTTCCTTCATCAACATAGATATAATTAAGTCCCATGGCTTTAAAAATATTATTTTCAGCTTTTCCTTTTGTTTTTCTGAGTTCAAAAAGATTCTTGTAAATACCTCCATGATTTTCAGCAATAGATTGATTATTATCATTTATAACTACAATCATGTTACTATCAAGTTCAAAAACATTATTAAGTCCTTCATAAGCTTCTCCTCCACTTAAAGAACCATCTCCTATAACTGCAATAATATTTTCGTTATCTCCTTTTAAATTTCTAGCTTTTGCAAGACCGCATGCAAGACTTATTGAAGTTGAAGTATGCCCGATAGTAAAGAAATCATGTTCACTTTCTTTAGGAGAAGTATATCCCGTAACTGAACTATATTTTTCGGGAATCATAAATGCATCTTTTCTTCCTGTCAACATTTTGTGAACATAAGTTTGATGAGATACATCAAAAACAATCTTATCCTTTGGAGAGTCAAAAACATAATGAAGTGCAACTGTAAATTCCAATGATCCAAGATTAGGACCTATATGTCCCCCCTTTTCGCTAAGTCTTTTTAGCAAATGTGCTCTAAGCTCCACAATTAACTCTTTTAATTCATCAATAGATAATTTTTTTATATCTTTTGGTGAATTGATTTTTTCTAAATACATTATATCTCCTCCTTTTATGTAAAATTTTTACTTCAATTTATTAAATTATACCCCTAATAAACAAAATATTCAATAGTTTAAAATTTTTTAAATTGTGTTAAAATATAAATATAGAAAAAATTAGGAGAAAAAATATGAAATTTGCTTATATATTTTTTAATGGAAAATTTTTAGGAAATGTAGAATATTTTAAAAATTTCTTTATGCAAAATATAGGTGATATATTCTGTGCAGACGGAGGAGCCAATCTTTGCTATGAATTAAATTTAATTCCAAATGAAATTTGGGGAGATTTAGATTCAATTAATAAAGATATTTTAAATTTTTATGAGAAAAAAAATGTAATTATAAAAAAATTCCCTGAAGATAAAAATTTTACAGATTCTGAATTAATTTTAAATTACGTTAAAGATAAAACTTACGATAAAATATATTGTATTGGAGCATTTGGAGGAGATATAGCTCATGAACTTACAAATATTAATTTAATGTTTAAATATGATAATTTATATTTCTTAAAAGAAAATGAAATGCTATTTAAGATAGAAAAAAATTTTGAATTTAACAATCTATCAAATACAAAAATTTCATTTATACCATTTTCAGAAGAAATAAAAAATTTAACATTATTCGGTTTTAAATATAATATTGATAATATTACTCTTAAAAAAGGAAATTCTCTTTGTATGAGTAATATTATAGAATCAAATTTTGCAAAAATAACTCTTGAAAAAGGAAAAATTTTATGTGTAATTAAAACCTTAATCTGATACCATTTTTTATATTAATTTTGGTGCTTTCTCTAGTATCAAAAATATATTATACTGTTTATGTAAAATTTATTTAAGGAGAAAGTATTATTATGAAAAAGAAAGATTTAACACAAAATTTTGTAGGTGGAGTTATAATGGATGTTACTACACCCGAACAAGCAAAGATAGCTGAAAAAGCGGGAGCTGTTGCAGTAATGGCTTTAGAAAGAATCCCTGCTGATATTCGTGTTGCCGGAGGGGTTTCAAGAATGAGTGACCCTGCAATGATTAAAAGTATAATGAAATCTGTTTCAATTCCTGTTATGGCAAAATGTAGAATTGGACATTTTGTTGAAGCTCAAATTTTACAAGAAATTGGAATAGATTATATTGATGAAAGTGAAGTGTTATCTCCTGCAGATAATATTCATCATGTAGATAAAACAACATTCGATACACCTTTTGTATGTGGTGCAAGAGATTTAGGAGAGGCTTTAAGACGTATTCAAGAAGGTGCAAGAATGATTCGTACAAAAGGAGAAGCAGGTACGGGAGATGTTGTTCAAGCTGTTTCACATATGAGAAAAATTCAAGGTGAAATTCGTCAAGTAACTGCAATGGCAGAAGATGAATTATTTGAAAAAGCAAAAGAATTTAAAGTTCCTTATGAATTATTAAAATATGTTCACAAAAACGGAAAACTTCCTGTTGTAAATTTTTCAGCCGGAGGAGTTGCAACTCCTGCAGATGCAGCTCTTATGCGACAATTAGGAGCTGAAGGAGTTTTTGTAGGTTCAGGAATTTTTAAATCAGGAAATCCTGAACAAAGAGCAAAGGCAATTGTTGAAGCTGTTAAACATTATAATAATCCTAAAATTATTGCAAAAGTTTCTGAAAATCTTGGAGAAGCTATGGTTGGAATAAATGAAAATGAAATTGAAATAATAATGGCTGAAAGAGGAATTTAATATATTCAACTTTTATTGTTGTTTATCTTTTGATATTTATTATTAAATATGTTTACTTTTTATTTTTTTTGGAGTATAATATACTTGTAGCATAGATGAAAATGTTACGCAATTTATGCAAACTATTATATTTTGAAAGGAGATTTTATTATGGCTTGTACTACAATTTTAGTCGGAAAAAACGTTACTTTTGATGGATCAACAATGGTTGCTCGTAATGAGGACTCTCCATCTGGTCAATTTTCTGAAAAAAAATTCATAGTTGTTCAACCTAACGAACAACCAATAAAATATAAATCAGTTTTATCTCATGTTGAAATTGATTTACCTACTAATCCTATGCGTTATACTTGTATGCCTAATGCAGTTGATGAATCAGGAGTTTGGGGTGCTTGTGGTGTTAATGAGTTAAATATTTCTATGACTGCAACAGAAACTCTAACTTCAAATGAAAGAGTTTTGGGTGCTGATCCTCTTGTAAATTTCATTCCTGCTGTTGGAAAAGAAGGAGACAAAGATTATGTTCCTGAAAAAGTTGGCGGAATTGGTGAAGAAGACATGGTTACTTTAGTTTTACCATATATCAAATCTGCTCGTGAAGGAGTAATCAGACTTGGAGAAATTTTAGAAAAATACGGCACTTATGAAATGAACGGTATAGCTTTTCAAGATGTAAATGAAATTTGGTGGTTAGAAACTATCGGAGGTCATCATTGGATTGCAAGACGTGTTCCTGATGATTGTTATGTAATTATGCCAAATCAACTTGGAATTGATTATTTTGATTTGGAAGATGCTTTCGGTGAACAAAAAGAATATATGTGTTCTTCAGATTTAAAAGAATTTATAAATAGATACCATTTAGATCTTTCTATTGATGGAAGTCTAAATCCTAGAGATGCTTTTGGTAGTCATTCAGACGCAGATCATACTTATAATACACCTCGTGCTTGGGTATTACAAAGATATTTCAATCCACTTACAAATTATTGGGATGGAATGGATGCAGATTATGTTCCTGAATCAGATTATATTCCATGGTGTAGAACTCCGGACAAAAAAATAACTGTTGAAGATATCAAATATGCACTTTCTAATCATTTCCAAGGAACTCCTTATGATCCTTATGGAAAATTCTCAAATGAAAGAGGAAAATTCAGACCAATCGGTATTAACAGAAATAACTTCTTGGGACTTGTACAAATAAGACCTGATATGCCTGAAGAAATTAGAAGTATTGAATGGCTTGCACTTGGTTCAAATGTATTTAATGCAATGATTCCTTTCTATGTAAATATAGATAAGACTCCTGAATATCTTGCAAATACTACTAAAGAACTTACAACAGAAGATTTCTATTGGTCAAATCGTCTGGTCGCAGCTTTAGCAGATGCTCATTTTGCATCTTGTAGTTCACATATTGAACGTTACCAATTGGCTATTCAATCAAAATGCACTGAAATCATAAATAAGTATGATAATGAATTTTTAGGTGGAAAAGTTGCAAAAGAAAAAGTTGTTGAATTCTGCGAAAAGGCAAATGAAGAAATTGCAACAGAATTAAGAAAACAAACAATTGATTTATTAGGCAAAGTTCTTTACACAGCAAGCTGTGAAATGAAAAATGGTTTTTCAAGATCTGATGCTTAAAAAATTAAAATTTAAAGGGAGCTTTATTTTGCTCCCTTTTTCTTTTTCCCACTTTTTTTTACTTCCTGTTTTTCTTCCATTCTTTTATTTTTAAAAAAATCAAAAACACTTAATAATTTTAAAATTAAAATCATAATAATTAATACTTTTTCAAAAGTTCTCGCCTTAAAAAAGATTAACATTAAAATACAGATAAAAACAATCAAAACATTTATAATTAAATTAAATTTTTTATTCGTCAAAATGCTCATAGTATCTCCTCTATTCCATTAAAATCAAGGAAAGTATATCATTTTATCATATTATTGTCAATTTTGGGATAATTTACAATATATTTAATATCGTGTATAATATTTGTATTAAATATATTTGGAGGTTTTTATGGATAGAAATTATGTTAAAAATTTACTTGAAGAGTTATTAAACATCTACAGTCCTACCGGAGACACTGAAAACGCAATTTGTTTTATGGAAAAAAAGTTTAAGGAATTGAACATTCCTTGTATAAGAACTAATAAGAACGCTCTTATAGCTACAATAGAAGGTGAAGAAAAAGAAGCTATAACTTTTTCAGGTCATGTTGATACTTTAGGTTTAATGGTTAAGGAAATAAAAGCGAATGGACGTCTAGCTTTTAGCTTGGTTGGTGGCTTTTCTCCAACAAGTGTTGAAACTGAAAATGTATTTATCAAAACTTATGACGGAAAATTAATTCCTGGAACTGCTCTATATAATGAAGCGTCAGTTCACGTTTATGATACTACAACTACCGGTCAACGCTCAATAAAAAATATGGAAATCAGAATTGATGAAGATGTTAAAACTGCTGAAGATGTTAGAAAGCTTGGAATTTCTGTTGGAGATTTTATCTGTTTAGATCCAAGATGTAGAATTTATAACTCAGGTTTTATCAAATCAAGGCATTTGGACGATAAGGCTTGTATAGCTGCTATGATGGGACTTGCAAAACATTTAGTTGAAAACAAAATCAAACCGAAAAATACAATTAACTTCTTCATAAGTAATTATGAAGAAATCGGTCATGGCTCAAGTTTTGTTCCTGAAAATACTGTTGAATTCTTTGCTGTAGATATGGCAGCTCCGGGAGTTGGACAAGAATCCGATGAAAAAGCTGTAACAATATGTGCAATGGATTCTACAACACCTTATGATTTAGGAATGAGAAATAAATTGAGAAAAATTGCTGAAGAAAAAAATATTGACTACAGAATAGATATTTATCCACATTATGGATCAGATGCAACTGCTGCACTTAGAGCAGGAAATGATATTCGTTGTGCATTAATTGGTCCGGGAGTTGATGCTAGCCACAGTTATGAAAGAACTCATATTTTAGGTATCGAAAATACTTATAAATTAATGTTGGAATATTTATTAGATAAATAAATTTTAATTTGAAAAGGCATAGATTTTGAAAATCTATGCCTTTTTTTAATCAGCTTTTACATCTGTCCAGATATTATCATATTCTTTTATAAAATCTGATGGATCTTTGAATACTTCCATTTTTTTAAAATATTTATCGTCAATTTCTGTTACAGATTTTACTAATTTATTTTTATTAATCACTTCTTGATTCGGAACTGCATAACATGTATAATCCATATTTTTTGTTAAAATTTCTTTTTTGATTAAGAAATTTATCAATTTATGTGCATTTTCTTTATTCTTTGAATTTTTTAAAATTACCATTGAATCAAACCAAAGATTTGTTCCCTCTTTGGGTTTTACATACTTAAATTTTTTGTCTGCATTTAAAAGTTCAGTCGCATCTCCAGAATACATCACTGCAATCGCAGCATTTTCAGCTAACATATTATCTTTTGTTTCATCTACAAGATATGCAAGTATTGATTTTTTTTGCTTTATTAAATCTTTTTTAGCAATTTCTAATTCTTCTTTATTTCTTGAATTCATCGAAAAACCATTTTTTAAAAGTGCTGCTGCAAAACTATCTCTTGAACTATCCAGCATAACAATTTTATCTTTATGCTTTTCATCCCATAAATCAGCCCAAGAAGTAATCTCTCCATCAACTAAATTTTTATTATATAAAATACCCAATGTTCCCCAGTACAAAGGAATGGAATATTTTGACTCAGGATCATAGCTCTTATTTAAAAATTTTACATCTATATTCTTATAATTTGAAAGCTTACTTTTATCAATTGGTTCAAGCATATCTTCCTTAATCATCTTTTCAATCATATAATCTGAAGGAACAACTATATCATAATTACTTCCACCTTGTTTTATCTTCAAGTACATATCTTCGTTAGTAACAAAGGTTTCATAATTTACTTTAATTCCGGTTTCTCTTGTGAATTCATCTAAAACTTCTTTATCTATATACTCTCCCCAATTATACATATTAACAACATTACCTTCTCTTTTACTACAAGAAGATAGTAAAAAAATCATACAAAATGAAAAAAGTACATTCAAAAATATATTTTTTTTAGTCATATAATATACCATCCTCACTTTTCTTATTTATTATTAGTAAAAGAACTAACATTGCAATAAACATCAATGTTGAAAGAGCATTTATTGATGGATTTATTCCTTTTCTTGCCATAGAGTATATTTGTGTACTTAAGTTTACAACACCATTTCCACTATTAAAATATGCTATAACGAAATCATCTAATGAAAGAGTAAACGCAAGTAATGCTCCAGCAAATACTCCTTGCTTAATTTCTGGTAAAATAACCTTTCTCAAAGCATAAAAAGGTGTTGCCCCTAAATCCATGGCTGCCTCAGGTAAAAATTTATTCATATGTTTCATCTTTGGATAAACAGAAAGTATTACATAAGGCGTCGCAAGTACGATATGTGAAGCAAGCAAAGTCAAAAATCCATAATCGATATTAAAAACTTTATATAAAACCATTAATGAAATAGCTATTACTATATCTGGATTTAAAACTGGAATGTAATTCAAATTTAAAACTACAAACTTTTCACTTTTTTTCATATAATATATCCCGATAGCTGCAACGGTACCTATAAAAGTTGCAATTACCGTAGTTAGAACAGCAATCAGTATTGTATAATATAGAGCTCTCAAGACCTCTTTATCATTAAATAATTCAACATACCATTTAAAAGTAATTCCTGTAAAAGAGCCTCGGAGTTTTGAATCATTGAATGAATAAAGTATAAGCACAAAAATTGGTGCATATATAAATATGAATACTAATAAAATATATAATTTTTTTAACTTATTTTCCATTTTCCACCTCTTTTGAATACTCTGGATCAAACTTATTCATAACGAAAAGTGAAACCAAAATCATAACTAAAAGTACCATACTCATTGCAGAACCAAAATTCCAATTTCCTGTTACTCTAAATTGTTGTTCAATTATATTTCCTATTAAATTCTCTTTATTTCCACCTAAAAGTGCAGATATTTCAAAAGTTGAAATCGCTGGTATAAATACCATTGTAATTCCCGTAATAACGCCAGGCAAACTCATAGGAAATACTAATTTAGTAAAAGTCTTAAGTCTATTAGCACCTAAATCATGAGATGCTTCAATATATTCCTTATCTATCTTAATCAAAGTTGTATAAATAGGTAAAATCATAAAAGGTAAAAAGTTATATACCATCCCTATTAAAATTGATACATTAGAATACATTAAATTTACAGTTGGAAGTCCAAAAAAATTCAAAATTGAATTTAAAAGTCCATTTTTACTCAAAATACTAATCCAAGAATAAGTCCTAAGTAAAAAGTTCATCCACATCGGAATTACTACCAACAAAATCATCATATTTCTAGTTTTAACTTTAAACTTTGAAATAAAATATGAAAAAGGATAACCAATTATAAGACATAATACTGTAGATAAAACCGCCATTCTTAAAGATCTTAATAAAACTTTAATATAAGTCGGGTTAAAAAATCTTTTGTAATGTTCCAATGAAAAAAGAAAATTTTCTCCTCCATAGTCAACTGAATATTTTGCTATGAAAACAAGAGGAACAACAATAAAAATTACTAACCATACAACGTATGGATATGCAAACCTCTTAAATTTCATTTATATTTCTTTAGCTCCTTTTTTCATAATATGAATATTATCAGGTGTAACTCTAAGTCCAACTTTTGAACCTATAGGTTTTGTAATAGTGGAATGAACCATATACTCAACTTCTCCAACTTTAACAAGTAATTCATAATGAACTCCTTTAAAAATTTCAGACTTTACAATTCCTACCAACATTCCATTTTCTTCATCAACAAGCTCCAAATCTTCTGGACGAATTACTACATCAATCTCTTCATTTGGTGCAAAGCCTTTATCAACACATTTGAATTTTCTACTTGAAAAACTTACGACAAAATCTTCATTCATAACTCCGTCTAAAATATTACTTTCTCCAATAAAAGAAGCTATAAAGGCATTTTTAGGTTCGTTATAAATATCTATCGGAGTTCCAATTTGTTGAATTTTACCATCATTCATAACTACAATAGTATCGCTCATTGTGAGAGCTTCTTCCTGATCATGAGTTACATAAACGAATGTAATCCCAACTCTCTTTTGAATATTTTTAAGCTCAACTTGCATATCTTTCCTAAGTTGTAAATCCAAAGCACCAAGTGGCTCATCTAAAAGTAAAACTTTTGGTTCGTTTACCAAAGCTCTTGCAATTGCAATTCTTTGTTGTTGACCCCCACTTAAAGATAGAATAGATCTTTTTTCATACCCTTTCAAGTTTACAAGTCTTAGCATTTCTTTAACTTTTTCATTAATAATACTTTCTTGCATTTTCTTAATTCTAAGACCAAAAGCAATATTTTCATAAACATTCATATTTGGAAAAAGAGCATATTTTTGAAAGACTGTATTTATATTTCTTTCATAAGGAGGAACATTAGAAATGTCTTTTCCTTCAAATAAAATTTTTCCACTTGTAGGAGTTTCAAAACCTCCAATAAGTCTTAACGTAGTTGTCTTTCCACAACCTGATGGACCTAAAAGAGTTAAAAACTCCTTATCTCTAATATATAAATTTATATCGTCAAGAACAATATTATCTCCAAATCTTTTATTTATATTAACTAATTCGACTGCGTGATTTCCCATATATTCCTCCTAAAAACTTGGTGGATTAGTAATCCACAAAACCTTAGATTCTTTTTTAGACAAATTTATTATACTTCTTTCAAATTGACCCTTCGTATAAAAACATTCACCCTCTTTTAAAACAAATACCTTTGTTCCAAGATGAAGTTCAACTTTTCCCTTCAAAACATAACCGAATTCTTCTCCCTCAAAAGGTTCATAAGTCCTTGAATAACTTTTATGTCCATTTAAAGTTACTATTATCGGTTCCATTGAATTTTTTTGTGCATTTGGAACAATCCACTCTAATTTACTATTTCCATTTTCAAAAATAGTTTCATAAGCATCAAATTTTTGAAAAACAAATTTTTCTTCTTTCTCTTCTTTAAAAAAATCTGAAATATTAGTCCCAAGTGCCTCTAAAACATCTTCTAAAGAACTAATTGATGGCGAAGTAAGTCCTCTTTCAAGTTGAGAAATAAAGCCTTTAGTTAGCTCTGCTCTCTCTGCGAGTTCTTCTTGTGTAAGTCCCAAAATGGTTCTTAAATTTTTAATTTTTTCTCCAATATCCACTTTACTTTCTCCTAATATAACACTATATTAAACTATAAATATCCCTATATTAAACAATAAATATTATATCATAAATAAATCTTTATTCAATACTTTTTAATAAAAATTTAAAATTTTTATTTAAAATTTTAAAATATTAAACAAAATTAACTTTATAAATTTTTAACTTAATTAAATTAAAATTATTAGAAAATCTAATTTAATTAATCAATTCCATTAGATTTATTTATTGAATAGTGTTGATAATAATATTGTAAAAAACTATATCTTAGTATATAATATTCTTATATTATATATCTAATATTTCATTAAAAAATATTAGAATGTTTTATAAATTTTATTTACAGGAGGATTGTTATGAAAAAACTTTTTTCTGGATTTTTAGCATTATGTTTAGTTTTATCAATATTTACAAGCAATTTTATAACTAAAGCTGAAGATAAAGTCAGTAAAATCATTCTAACAATTAACACTTCCAAAATTTCGGGAGAAAACATTGATAAACTTTTAAAAAATGGAGAATATGAAAAAATAAAAGAAATAAATTCAAATTCTCTAAATATTGCAAAGGAAAAAATAAATGAAATTATAGGAGATTTTAAAGAACTATCTAGAGACGAGTTTCTTTTGCCATTTATTTCATTCGAAGCAACTAAGACTCAAATAGCCAAGCTAAAAAATTTAGACTTTATTAAGAGAATTGAACAAGATACTGAATATGAAGTTGATTTGAAACCGAATACTGCAAAACCTACACCTCGAAGTGCTGCACATGCAACAAAGTTAATCGGTATTGATGATGATTTTTTAAAAAAATATGATGGACGTGGAGAAGTTGTAGGAGTTATTGATACAAACTTTGATCCAACTCATGAGGTTTTTAAATTGGATAAAGATATTACTCCTGCAATAACAAAAGAAGATATTAAAAAGCTAGTGAAACACAAAAATGGAGAAAATAAAAATTTCACTGAAGATAAGGTTTATTTTAATTCTAAAGTTCCACTAGCATATCATTATATAAATGAAAACTCAAACTTAAATCCTGAAAAAACAGAAGAAGGACATGGACAACATGTTGCTGCTGTTATTGGTGGAAGCCAAACTAAAATCAAGAATAAATATAATTGGCGTGGAGTTGCTCCTAATTCACAACTTTTAATGATGAACTGTTTTGTGAATGAAGGAACATCCTCAACTTATTATATAAAAGCTATAAGTGATGCTGTTTATTTAAGAGCAGCTGCAATAAATATGAGCCTTGGAAAACCTAAAGGAACTATAAGAACTCATAATGAAAGAGATAAAAGCGTCGCAGAGATAATTGACAAAGCAACTTCTGTAGGTACAAATGTAGTTATTGCAGGAGGTAATGAAGGTGAATACCAAGGAGATATTTCAATAGATCATCCTGATTTTGGAACAATTGCATCTCCAGGAATTCAACAAAGTGCAATAACCGTAGCATCTGTTGAAAACAACGAATATATAGCAAAATATCTATCATTTGGAAATGAAAAAATAGTATATTATGAAGTTAAGGATAGAACTTTTAAAAGTAAAACTTTTGATATTATAGATTGTGGAGAAGCATTAGAAGGATCAATTCCTTCTAATGTAAATGGAAAAGTAGCTCTTGTTAAACGTGGTGGAGATACTTTTAATAACAAAATTAAAAGATTAGAAGATGCCGGAGCAATTGGAGTTATAATTTATAACAATGTACTAGGTTCTTTTTCAATGTCTTTAGATAATTCTACAACAATTCCAGCAATTGGTATATCTATGGAAGATGGAGAAAAATTAAAGGCAAAAACTCCAACTCAAGTTACTGTTTCAAGCGAAGAAGACTTAGTTAAAAATCCCTTAGAAGGAAGAATGAGTAGTTTTTCTAACTGGGGACTTACTTCAGACGGGATTCTAAAGCCTGATTTAACTGCTCCGGGTGGACATATATACTCTGCAAAAAACGGTTCAGGATTTGTTGAAATGAGTGGAACTTCAATGGCTACTCCTCACGTTTCAGGTGCTGTTGCCCTTGTTTCTCAAAGTTTAAAAGAAAGATCAGAATTTAAAAACTTAAGTGTAGCTAATAGAGGAAAATTAATTAAGACAATACTTATGAATTCTGCAAAACCACTTAATGATAAAGAAAATAATGTACCTGTCTCCCCTAGACATCAAGGTGCTGGTGTAGTTGATATGAAGTCCGCAACTGAATTAGACTTTACTGTTGTTGATAAGGATACAAATGTTCCTTCTACTTTTATAAAAGGAATAAATGATACTATTACTTTAAAATTAAGAATTAAAAACTATTCAAATCATTCAAAAGAAATTACACCCTCTGTAATAGTAACTGTTGATGAACATAAAGGAAAGAAAAATTTATTAAAACCTACAGAATTATTTACTAAAACACTAGAAAACGAAAAGTTTATTATAGGTGCTAATCAAGAAGTTGTTAAAGAAATAAATATTCCGGTTGAAAATCTAGAAAAACTTAAAGATTTTGAAAAAGGAGCTTTCATTGAAGGATTTTTAACTTTATCAGGTAACGATGGCAAAAAAGCTAATTTCCCATTTGTAACTTTTAAAGGAGATTTTAATAATCTTTCAGTAATTGAAAAACCTGTTTATGAATTTGATTTTAATAAAGAAAATCCAATGTTCTGGAATTTAAAACCGATATCAAATGCTTGGCACAGATTCATGACTCATATTGAAAGTAAAATTGATGGTAAGCCAACCGTATTAGGTATGGATAATTTTGATGAATTAAACGAATTAAAGAAGGCACAAAAAGATACAGAAATAAAACCGAAATTTAGCAAAAAATTAGTAATCAGCCCTAATGGAGATGGAAAATTAGATGAAATCAGCTTATACTCTGTTTTTACTAGAAACGCAGATGCAAGATATGAAATAAGAAATTCAGAAGACAAAGTTGTTGCTGAACAAAAAGATACAAAATTTTTCCTAAAAAATATTTCCGACTGGGCAGATAAAGAAGACTTAAATGAAAACTTCTTAGGATATACTAATATTGACATTGGAAATCTAAGCAAGCAAAAAGATGGAGATTATACTCTTAATATAATAGCTAAACCAACTATTGAAGGTTCAAAAGAGCAAAAGCATTCTATTAAATTTTCAATAGATAAAGAAGCTCCTAAATTTAAAGATGCTAAATTTGATAGTGAAAGTAAGAAATTTACATTTACAGTTGAAGATGCAAATGAAATAAAAAATGTTAAAGCTACAGGAATAGAAATGGTAGCACCTTACCCTCAATACCCTGATTACAAACAACCAAAAGAAGTTGAACTAGAAGTTAAAAATATTGGAGAAAATAAATATGAAATCCAATTAAAAGATGATTCAAATTTAAAAGATGTTAAAGTTACAGTAACAGATATTGCATACAATGAATATACTGAAGACTGTGAAATTATGACTTCTAATAAAAAACTTGGAAAGCTTGAAGTTGTTGCAACAACAGAAGATGGAGAAAATGTACCTATAAAGTATGATGTTTATGACGAATCTAATAAAATAGTAAAAAACACTCAAAAACTTAGAAATGGAAAATATACTTTTGTATATAAATTCTGTCCTATCGAGTATAAATTGATTGGAGAAAATACAAATCAAGAATTTGAAATAACTGACGAAAACTTAAATAAAAAAATAGAATTAAAATTTGAAAAGCAAAAAATAGGACAAAAAATGGTTCTTGCAAGAGGAACTGGCGATTTAGCTCTTAATGAATTTAAAATAACAGCTACAAATATAGATAATCCTAAGTTAAAATTTGAATTAAAACAAGAAGTTGAAGGTACTCCTCAATTTTTCTTAAATGCTCCTTATGGAAAATATAAAATAAATGTAGAAATTACAAATCCAAACAAAGCATTAAAATATGATTATGAACTTAGTACAAAAAATCAAAAAGATATTTCGGAAATAACAATAGATGAAAATTCATTTAAGAATAGAATAGACTTACTTTTCTCAGAAAGTAAATTTAAAGTTATTCCAATAACAAAAGGATATGATGGACATATTGAGTATATGGGAATGAATCTTTCAGTTGGTCAACCTGTAAATATTAGAAGCATTGGTAGAGGCCGTTCAGAAATAGTTCCTAAAGAAATTCCTAAAGGATATTATGTTGTTCCGGGTATGCAAACTGTAAAATTAACAGAAGAAAACCCTGTACAAGAAGTTATTTTTGAATATTTTAAGGAAACAGAAGAAGACAAATTTTCCCTATTGATTCAAGACAACGGAAATGAAAAAGGAATAAAAACTAAGTATAAGATTTATAACTATAACGAAAGATTTAATTTTGAAAAAGGTAAATTAAGCCTTGACTATACTCCTGGAATGAAGTTAAATCCGGGTTGGTATTGTATAGAAGCTCAAGAAGAAGAATATGGAGAATATAAAGCTCAAGCTAATGAACCTACTCCTACTTACAACTTAAAAGAAAAAGTTATAGAAGTTAAAAGAGGAGAAAAAAATGTTACTGTTGGATTTACCTGGGGCAAAAACAACGAAAACAATTTTATTGAAAAATATCCAAGAAAAATTAATGTAAACATTCCTGAAAACTATCCAAATGATGAGCTTGAATTGGAAATTAGAAAAAAAGATTCAGGAGAAGTTGTTGTAAAACATACTTACAAACAATCAGATGAGAATACTCATTCAGTACTTATTCCAAGCGGTTCAGGATATGATGTAGTTGTAACAAATTTAGCAAGTGGATATACTTGTCCTAATGGAGAAGCTTGGGTATTCGGTACGGAAGGACATCCAATAAATTTAAATATTACTAAAGAAGTTGTTGACGGAAAAGAAATAGATTTTAAGTTTAAAGCTGGTGATACACAAGTTCCAAATGTAAAATTTAAATTAAATGACTTAGACTTTAAATCTGGAAAGAATATAGTCGAATTAGGTAAATATAAAGTAGAAATAGTAAGTCCTGAAAGTTATAAAGGTAAAAATATAGACAAGGAAATTGAAATTACAAAAGATACCGGCGAAATTGTAGTTAATCTTGAAAAGATAAACAAAGGAAGCATTGATATTAAACTTGAATTTATTGATACAGCTAATAAATTAAGCAAAATTGAACTTGATGGAAAAGAAATTTCCCTATCAGGAAATAAAATTTCTGTTCCAATAGGAGAACATAAACTTGAAATTACAGATATTGACGGAAAAATTTCAGACTATGAAATCTCCCCTAATGCAGTAAATAATTTTAATTTAAGCCTAGAAAATCCTGATCAAGTATTTAATTTCAAAATTAAAAGAAAACCAAGCAGTATAGATATTACAGAATTGAAATCATTAGTTGAAGAAAGCAAAAAAATTAAGGAATCAGAAAAATATCTAAATGCTATTGATGAATTAAAAGAATTATATGATAATTCAATAAAAGCAGGTCAAGAATTAATTGAAAACGAAAATAGTAGAAATGAATTTACAGTTAAGAAGGCTGTAGAAGATATTAAACTTGCAAAAGATTCTTTAGACGGAGATAAACCTCATGCAAAACTTGTTAAAAAACTTAACGATTTAATTGTTGAAAAAGACTTAATTTCAGAAGGTCATTTATACATTAATTCTGATGAAGAAGATAATGAAGCATATTTGGAAGCTATTGAAAATGCTAAAAACTTATTAAAAGTAAATTTCAAATTAAATGAACTTGAAACTGCTATTAAAGATATTGAAAATGCTAAAGCAACAATGGGATATGTGATTAAAATCAAGGTTAACGGTGATGACATACCAAAAGATTTAAAAATTAAAGCTATTAATGTAGTTACAGGAGAAGAAGTTGAGCTTGAAAACAAAGGTAATTCTTTTGAAAAAGCTGTTTTACTTGGAAAATATAAAATAAAAGTAGAAATAAATGACAACTACAATATTGATAAAAATAATTTTGAAGTTGAACTTACAAAAGATAAATCAGCAGAAGATTCTATAGCAATTTCTAAAAAAGAAAAACCTCAAAATCCTGATGACACTCCAAACAAAATAGAATTCCAATATGGAGATAATCAAACAGTAACAGTTGGAGGAAAAATATCTGATATCAAGATTAGCGAAGATATTTCAAAATTTGTTAGAGTTTTAGTTGATGGAAAAGAATTAGGTAAAGAGTTTTATTCAGCTACAAAAGGAAGTACAGTTATAAAATTCAACGATAACTTTGAACCTACTTTATCAATTGGTATACACAAACTTGTATTTGAATTTACAACAGGTAAAATAGAAACATCTTTAACAATAGTTAAAAAAGATGATGTACCTAGCGATAACAATAATAACACTAGACCTGACCATAAACCTGATAATTCAACAGACAACAAAAATGATAACAAAACTAATAAAATCAAAAACAAATTAGTAAAAACAGGAATTTCAAATAATTCAATAATAATTTTAGTGTTGTCAGCTATTCTATTAGGCATATTAACTCTTCACAAAAGAGTAATAAAATAAGTAATCTAAAAGGAAGTGCGTTTTATCACTTCCTTTTTTTCTTACTTACCTATTTTTTCTTCTCTTCCGTAGTAGAAAAGATATTGTTGTGCATATCCTGCATATTTTCCAAATATTCTATCTGCTTCTTTTGAAATTTTTTTCACTGGAGTTTCTTCTTTTATAAATAGTTCTTCCATTACTCTCTTAATCCAAACATCAACCGGAAAAACTTCTCCTCTTTTATATGAAAAAAGCATTATACAATCTGCAACCTTATTTCCAACTCCTGAAAATTTTAATAATTCTTCTCTTAAAATATCAGTTTCTAAATTTTCAAAATTATCTAGATCAATTTTTTCATTTAAAATCATATTTACAGTATCAAAAATTCTCTTATCTCTAAAGCCAACTTTTGCAAATTCTCTTAAGTCTTCTACAGTAGCCCTACTCAATTCTTCAACAGTTGGAAAAGAATAGTATTTTCTATTTTCATCTTCACATATAAACTTTCCATATCTCATAGAAATTACTTCAATAGATTTTTTTATTCTAGGAATCATATTATTGGCTGAAATTATAAAACTTATTATCATTTCAAAATGGTTTTGATTTAAAATCCTGATACCCTCTCCGTATTCCATTGCCTTTGGTAAAATTTCATTATTTGATAGTACTTTTCTTATCTCTTTATAGTCTGTATTCAAATCGAAATAATCCATCCAAATTTCGTCAAATTCTTTCAAATTAGTTCCTTTAAATATAACTCTGTCTTTTTCGTTTAAAACATTTAAAACTCTTCCTAAATGGACTGTTGTAAAACTTCCATCACTTTCTTCATACCATCTAAAAGCCTGCCCGCAAGTAAAAATAGCTTTTGCATCAAAATTTTCAATTTCTTCTAAAATTATTGAATTGTCTTTTTCATAAAGTTTCATTATTTTTTCGCCTTTGTTTTAGATTTATGTTGTTTAATAATTGCAGAAAATTTTTCAGCATTTTCTTTATCAAGAGGAATAGTTAATATTTCATCTTTTAAGTCTCCGGAAACTACAACTTCATAAAATTTATTATTTATAGCTCCCCATTTTTTTATTTTTTTAAATTCTCCAAATTTTCCATCAAAACAAAATCCGTTTTCTCCAATATATAATTTGTCCAGAGAAACTACAGAATAAGTTACACCTATCAATACATATACTATACTGTAGATGTCTTGAATTTTCACAGCATAGACAATTCCAAAGCCTACCAATGCAATAGATAAAGCAAACAATACTTTTCTTCCTCTAAGCTTAATAGTAGAAATTTCTCCGGACAATTTTTTCCTTGTTTGAAATATAGCTACTATTTTTTTAATTACAAATATTAAAACTATTCCAAATACTATTAATAAAAAATCATTACTTCCCATAAATCCTCCATATAAATTAAGTAGAAGCAAGCTTCTACTTAATTCTAATTTTACTCTGTTTCAGTTTTCTCTACATCAGTAGCTTCTTCTTTAGTTTCTTCTGTAGTCTCTACAGTAGAACTGATTTCATCAATAGAATCTTTTTTTTCAGCAACTGTTTCTTCTACAACTTCTTCTTTTTCTTCTTCAATTCCCATATATTTTTTATACATAGTTTCAAATTCTTTTCCACTTATAGTTTCTACTTCTAAAAGCCTCTTTGCAATAATGTGTAAAAATTCTACATTTTCACTTAAAACTCTTTGAGCAGTTGCATAAGCTTCATCAAGAAGATCTTTAACCTCTCCGTCAATTAGTTTTGCAATATCCTCAGAATAAGATCTGCCTTTTCCAAAATCTCTTCCTAAGAAAGTTTCCTCTTCTCCCATATCATAATTTATAGGTCCGATTTTACTACTCATTCCATAAGTTGTAACCATACTTCTCGCAAGTTTAGTTGCCCTTTCAATATCATTTGATGCTCCTGTTGTAAAATCTTCAAAAATTATAAGCTCTGCTGAACGACCTCCAAGCATCATCGCCAATCTTGATTTCATGGCATTTACAGTCATATATTGACTATCTTCATCTTGAGTATAGGCAGTAAATCCACCGGCTCTTCCTCTCGGAACGATAGTAATCATTTGAACAGGATCTGATAATGGTACAAATCTTGAAACAATAGCATGTCCTGCTTCGTGATATGCAGTTATCTTTCTATCTCTATCTGTTACAACAGCTGATTTCTTTTCAGGTCCTGCAACGACTTTTATAGCAGCCTCTTCAAAAACTTTCATGGTAATAGTCTTTAAATTATATCTTGCAGATAGCAAAGCTGCTTCATTACATAAGTTTTCAAGATCTGCAGGAGTAAATCCTGTTGTATGTTTAGCAATGACTTTAAGGTCAACATCCGGATCTAACCTCTTATTTCTTGTGTGAACCATAAGTATTGCTTCTCTTTCCTTCACATTTGGAATACCAACATAAATTTGTCTGTCAAATCTACCTGGTCTTAAAATTGCAGGGTCAAGTATGTCAGGTCTGTTTGTTGCAGCCATAACAATAATTCCTTCATTTACACCAAAACCGTCCATTTCAACAAGTAATTGGTTTAATGTTTGTTCTCTTTCATCGTGTCCGCCACCAAGCCCTGCACCTCTTCTTCTGCCAACAGCATCAATTTCATCAATAAATATGATACAAGGAGCATTCTTTTTAGCTTCTTCGAATAAATCTCTAACTCTTGAAGCTCCGACACCGACAAACATTTCAACAAAATCTGAACCACTTATACTGAAAAATGGAACTTTAGCTTCTCCTGCAACAGCTCTTGAAAGATAAGTTTTACCTGTTCCCGGAGGACCTACCATTAAAACACCTTTTGGAATTCTGGCACCAATATCACTATACTTTTTCGGCGATTTCAAAAAATCTACTATTTCTTGTAATTCTTCTTTTTCTTCTTCAAGTCCGGCAACATCGGCAAAGGTAACTTCATTTTTCTTGTCTTTATGGAGTCTTGCCTTACTCTTTCCAAAATTCATTACCTTTCCGCCGCCTTGAGCTTGTTTCATAAATAGGAACCAAAGAACTCCAAGTCCGACTAAAATTATAAGAGTAGGTAAAATCTCAAGATAAAATGGTTTTGTAGGCTCTGCCTTTCCATTATATTTCAATGTGTTATTTTCTACTTTTGACTTTAGATAATTTTCATAAAATTGGAATCTAAACTCTTGTGGTAAATAAGTTTTAAATTCAGTTTTGTTTTTATCATTTAATTTTCCGGTTATATATGAACCTTGAGTTGTTATTTCAGAAACTTCATCATTTTTAATTTTTGATACAATCTCTGTAACCGTATATTCCTTAACTACAGGAGCTGAAGTTTTTATAACCAAAAAATATACAGTTAAAAATAAGATAGGTATCAAATATATAAGATACGCTTTAGTTTTTTTATTCACGTTTTTCCTCCTATTATTCTATTTATAAACTTCTTCTTTTAGTGAAATTATATATGGAAGATTTCTATATGATTGGTTATAATCCAACCCATAACCAACTATAAAATCATTTGGAACTTCAAACCCCACAAAATTTCCAGAAATTTCAACAAGTCGTCTTTTTGGCTTATCCAACATACTGGAAACTTTGACAGTTTTTGCTCCTCTTTCTCTAAAATAATTTAAAAGGTATTTTAAAGTTTTTCCTGTGTCTATAATATCTTCAACTATCAAGATGTTTTTTCCTGTAACATCTGCTTCTAAATCTTTTACAATTTTCACAACTCCACTTTCAGATGTATTCCCATAAGATGAAATTGCCATAAAATCTATTAAAATTGGTAGATTTATATTTCTAATCAAATCTGCAAAAAACAAAGTAGAACCCCTTAAAATTCCAACTACAACGAGCTCAGATTCATCATTTTCATAATGTTTCGTTATTTCTTTTCCAAGTTCTTCAACTCTATTTTTTATAGTTTCTTCGTCAAATAATAGTTCTTTCATATCTGACTTAACGACACAATCTAATCTTTCCATAAATTCTCCTTTGATAAAACTCTGATTTTTATAATATCATCCTTTTCGTCTACTAAATATCTATTAGATCTTCTAATATTCGGAACCCATACAATATTATTTTCAATTTCAAATATGGGAATGTTTTTTCTAATATCTTTACTGACTTTTTCATCAATAAATATATCTTTCAACTTCTTTTTTCCAAATTCCAATTCTAAAAAATCTCCATTTTCTTTATTTCTAATTTTCAGAAAATCAAGATATTTTTTATTTATAAAAAGCAAGTCTTTATTTTGTTTTAGGTTTTTAAATTCCTCAAAACTTGACTGCTCTATAATTATATCAAAAAATTTCGTAGAATACAAAGAAAAATCTAAATTTTCAAAATAAAATTTCATTTCTAAGTTTTCAAAAATATTTTTATCATAAATTAGAAGCTTATCATATTCAATTTTAAAAACTACATTTTTTATTTCTATATATTTACCCGTTTTTGAAAAAATCAAATTATCTATTTCTTCAATTATTTTATAATTTATTCCATCCGGATCTTTGCTAATAAATTCAAAAAATTCTCTATACATAATGTTCCTGAAAGACCTAGATTGAAGTTTTAATTTTTCAATATAAACCAGTATTTTTTCTTTATTAAATTCCCATAATAATCCTTCTTTTGAAGCAATATATTCTCTTGAAATTGTACTATAATCAAAAGCAATATTAGATAATCTTGAAATAGCATCCAAAATTCTAGGATTATATTCGTTCTTTAGTATCGGAAATAAATTTAATCTGATTTTATTTCTTAGATACAATTCTTCAAAATTGGTTTTATCCTCTACAAAAGGTATATTATTTTCTTCAATATATTTTTCTATTTCATCTCTTGAAAAGTTTAAAATCGGTCTAATTAAATCTCCTCTTTCTGATTGTATTCCAATTAGTCCGTTTATTCCAGTTCCCCTTAAAATTCTCATAATAACAGTTTCTGCTAAATCATTTTTGTTGTGTGCCGTTGCAATATATTCAAGATTTTCAATTCTTTTTACTTCATCAAAGAATTTATATCTTAAAAATCTTGCTCCCTCTTCAGTAGATAATTTATTTTCATTTGAATAAAGAAGGACATCTTCTTTTTTGGAATAAAATTTCAATCCATATTTTTCACATTGAGTTTTAACAAATTTTTCATCTCTGTCAGCATCATCTCTTAAAGAATGATTAAAATGGCAAACAACTAAATTTAATTTTAGTTCATATTTAAAATAATTAAACAAGTCCAACATAGTCATAGAATCTTTACCACCTGATACGGCAAGTAAAACGCCGAAACCTTCAAGATTATAACTTTTTAAATTTTTCAAAAATTCATTCTTCATAAAAATTAAAAAACCGAGTAAAAACTCGGCTCCTTTCTTTCCTAAATTAAACTAATCATTATCCTTATACTTTACTACTATCTCATCTTTTTCTATCATTTTAAGTTTTTCTCTAGCTACTTTTTTAATAAATTCTTCAGTATCAACTTTTTTAAGACTATCTTTTGCTTCTGTAATTTCAGAATCCAACTTATCTTTTCTTTCTTGCAAAGATTGAATTTTATTATTTAATCTGTTTTTTTCCTTGACTTGATAAACAAAAGTCTTTCCAAAAACAATACAGAATATAAAAAATATTAAACTATAGACACGAATTCGACCTTTATTTTTCTTATTCATCAAGCCATCACCTCCATCTAACATAGATTATATAATAAAAGATACAATTTTTCAATACTCTTACAGATTTTCATACATTTTTTGTGCATCTTCTTTCTTTTGACTGTCAGTTATATCTAAAACTTTAATTTTAACTTCAGAATTTCCAAACTTTAGCTCTATAATATCTCCAACTTTAACTTCATCAGATGGTTTCATAGCTCTTCCATCTCTAAAAACTCTTTCTTTTTCACAAGCCTCTTTTGCAACAGTTCTTCTCTTTATAAGTCTTGAATTTTTTAAAAATTTATCAATTCTCATTAAATGTCATACTCCATAACAGAATCTATCTGATACTCTTTATTTTTTTCTCTACCCTTTAAATCTGTTAGCTCCATTAAAAATTGCATTGAAACAACTTCTGCACCTTGTGATTCAATTAATTTTGCACAAGCATTAATTGTTCCTCCTGTAGCAAGTAAATCATCAACTATTGCAACTCTATCTCCCGGCTTTAATACATCCTCACAGATTTCAAGAACATCCGTTCCGTATTCTAATGCATATTCATAAGAAACTGTTTCTCCCGGCAATTTTCCCGGCTTTCTAACAGGGATAAAGCCTACATTCAAAGCATAAGCGACAGCAGACCCAAAGACAAATCCTCTAGCTTCAGGTCCAACAATATAATCTATATTTCTATCTTCCAAATTTTTTCTCATAATATTAACGGCTTCTTTAAAAGCTTTACCATCACTGATTAATGTAGTTATATCTTTAAAACTGATTCCTTCCTTAGGAAATCCTTCAATAACTCTAATTTTTGATTTTAAATTCATAATTTCCTCCTAAATTTATATCGGCTACTCATTATATAACATTTTAAGTTTTTTTGCAATCATTTAAGACAATTTATTGAATTTAAAATATTTTTCTCTAATACTTAATCATTATTGTATTTTAATAAATCTTCTTGTAATTGTAAAAGTCCAAGCCTTCCTAAATGTGTAGCATCTTTAAAAAAATAACGTGTATATGAATAATTACTGTAATCAATCAAATTTATATTATTTTTTGCTGAAATATCTCTAATTCTTTTATAAAAATATTCTATCTCAGACTTTGGAACTCCGGTATAATCGGCCCAATGTCCTTGAAGTGGAACTAAAATTAAATTAACTTTAAAACCCAATTCTCTTGCAACATCTAAAAATAATTGTAAATCTCCATATTCTTCTTCACTTCTATATTTTGTATCTTTCGCAGAACCTTTTAGTTTTGCAAAATTTTTTCTAAAATTTTTATTAAAATATTCATTAAACATAAAAAACTTATTATCATTTGAATCTTTTTTTGCAGCCTTCACAGCCTCATCTTTAGCTTTTTCCCAATCAAATTTTTCCGGAGCTTTTTTATCATTTACACTATCATCTCTATGATATGAATTTAGAAATTTGCTATTTGCAATGAGTTTATATTTTTCAGCATTAGCTTTATTTATTGCTTTATCTAAAGTGTTATCTCTTTTTAATCCTTCAACCATCTTAGTTACAATAGCATTATTTTTTGAAAGTTCCAAAATTCTATTATATATTTTATCTTTTGTTTCTTTAGAAATTTTTTCACTCTTATATAAATTATACAAATGATCTATTGAAAATCTTGATTGAAATGCTTCCGGCTTTATTCCATTTTTTTCAAACCATTGCATAGACAATATCAAATTAACAGTTTTTACAGGTGATTTTTCTCCAATAGAACCTAAAGTTATAGCTTGAATTAAAGATTGATAAAATCCTTCTCCAATTTGCATAATATTCCTATCTGAATAATCTAAAAATTGTTTTGGATGTTCTTTCCAATCGTTAGTTACAATAAGTTCAGAAGAACCTAAAAGAATTATAGTTCCTTTACCTATATTTTTTGTTATGGCATCATGAGATTTATATTTATTTGGAGAATCATTATATCTTATAGAATTATTCTGAACGGATAATTCATCAAATTCTTTCTTCTCTTTTTTGGTATAAAAATGCAAAAAAGTAGAAGAAATAACTAAAGATAAAATTATTGCTACAAATAATGCTTTTAATCTTTTCATACATACTCCTAAAAATTACTATATATAAATTCTTTTACAACATTAAAATCATACAATACACAAAAAATTATAAGTGAGGTAATCATCAATGTGTAAAACGCAACTCTAAATATGAATTCTTTTGTTTCTTTTTTTACCATAATCTACCTCCTAATATTCGTAAAATGTGAACAAATTTTTCAGAAAATATAAAGAATCCAAACATAACTAAATTAAACGTAACAAAAATGGATGAATATTCAAACCATTTTTTATTTTTGTTAGCTTTATAAAATTTAGTTTTTTGAAATAGTTCTGTAAGTGCAAGAATAATTCCATGGTATAAACCGTATAAAAAATAACTTAAATTTAGTCCATGCCATATCCCCATAACTGACATATTTATCACATATGCAACCATTGCAGTAGTTAGCGAACTCTTAAAAGTTTTTCTCTTAAACATTGCAAAAACTAACCTACTAAAAATAAAATCTCTAAACCAATGTGATAAACTGATATGCCATCTATTCCAAAAATCTTTCATATCCTTTGCCAAAAACGGTTTATTGAAGTTCATTGGTGTTTCAATTCCAAATACCTTACTAACTCCCACTGCCATTAAACTATATCCTGCAAAGTCAAAAAATAAATAAAATCCATACAAATACATATACATCAATAAATTGGGAATCGTATAGTGTCTTTCAGCAACGATATTCATCTTATCAAAGATTAATTGTGACAAAATCATCTTATATACTAATCCTTGTAAAATGTATTCTATACCCTTTCCTAATTTATCTAAATACTCATTTTTACCAATTGTAGTTTCCAAGTCTTTGAAAAATCTTCTACTTCTATCAATTGGACCTGATGCAAGAGTTGGAAAAAATATCATAAAGGATAAGTAATCAACAAATTTTACTTCTTTTATTAAATTATCTTTAATCTCTATAAGTATTTGCATTACCTTAAAAGTTATATATGAGATTCCTAAAAATCCTAATTTATAATGCATCTTTGTAAAAGGTAATACACGAACTAAAACAAGTGGTAATAAACTCAAAATTATAAATATAGAAACTTTTTCAAAATTTTTTCCTGTTTTAAGTTTAAGATACATTTTTATCAATAAAAATTCATATATCACAAATATTATTAATGATATGAGTGAATTTATATTTTTTGAATAAACAAAAAAACAAAAAACAAGAGAAACTCCCAAGATATAGTATTTACTTTTCTTTTCTCTAATACCTAAAAATATCGCAGGTATAGATATTAAAATAAATACTAACCAGAAATTTAATCCACTAAAAAACTCCATTTCTACTTCCTATTGTTTAAAAATTCTATTATTTTATTTGGTGTATTAACTACTTCCTTATCTAATTCCATTATTCCTAAAGTTATTCCTAATTGTTCTTCAACTTCAACAATAAATCTGACAAGTCCAAGAGAATCCATAAAGCCTTCTTCAAATATATTTACGTCCGGTGTTTCTCTTAAATCTTCTTCACAAATATCTTCTAAAATTTCAAAAACTTTTTCTTCCATAATACTCTCTCCCTATCTATTTTCTAATATTTTCTTTAGTTCTTTTCTGTCGACTTTCCCGTTATTATTCATTGGTAATTTCTCTAAAAATTTAAACTTTTTAGGTATCATATAATTTGGAATATATTTTTTTAACTTTTCTTTTAAAAATTTTGTATATTCTTTTTCATCGTTAATGTTATTACTTACAATAAATGCTGTAATACTCTTTACTTTATTATCTGAATCATAATTCGGCAAAGCACAGCAGGAACTTACTCCACTTATATTTAAAAGATTACTTTCGATATCTCCAAGTTCAATTCTATACCCATTTAACTTGACTTGAAAGTCTTTTCTATTGGAAAAAAATAAATTTCCATCTTTATAATATCCTAAATCGCCCGTCTTATATGCTCTCTCGTTATTTTCAGTAATAAAAAATGCTTTTTCAGTTTGAACAGGATTTTTATAATATCCGCTACTTACCGTATCTCCAATAATGACAATCTCACCAATTTCATCATCTCCAAGAATTTTATCTTCTTCTCTTATTTCAATTCTACTTCCCCTTTTTACATCTCCAAGTGGAAGTATATCAAACTTTTCTAAAATCTCATCTGTAATTAAAATATCCGTAACACAAACAGTAGATTCAGTAGGTCCGTAAGTATTAATTACTTTTGCATTTGGAAATCTTTGCTTTAATCTTTGAGCTGTTTTTTTAGTCAAAACTTCTCCACAGAATAGAAAATACTCTATATTCTTTATATTTTCAGAATTAAATTCTTGCAAAGATAAACACATATCTGCAAATGAAGGTGTAGAAACCCAATTTGTAATGCCGGATTTTTCTAAACTTTCATAAAGTTTAGAAAAATCTTGTTGTTTCTCCTTTGTTATTGCAAATAAAGTGGATTCAGAATACAAAGACAAATATAAATCCATTACAGATAAATCAAAAGAAAAAGGTGCCTGATTTAAGTAAATCTTATTCTTTTCATTTCCTACAACATTATGTATCCATCCAATATAATTATTTAAATTATTATATGTTATTTGAACTCCCTTAGGCTTTCCGGTACTACCGGATGTAAAAATTATATAAACAATATCTTCCGGTTCAATTTTATATAAGCCGTCATTTGAGATATCATCATATTTTTCATCATTAATAATATCTAAAATATCTTCTTTATCTAAAATGCTAAATTTTTCATCAACAATCAAATCTTCTGTAAAAATTGAAAATTTTGAATTCGTTATAGTCAACACATCCTCAACTCTATTTCTGGTAAAAGAAATATCCATAGGACAATAAGGATGTCCTGATTTTGTACAGGCCAAAAAACTGACCAACATTAAAAAATCTTTATGTCCATAAACAGCAATTGCATCTTTATTTCCGACCCCAAAATTTTTTAAAATATATTTTGCAAGTCGATCCGAATACAACATAAGTTCCCTGTATGTAATGGATTCATCATCACAAATATAGGCAATTTTTTCTGAATTTTTATAATTATTGAAACTATCTAAATACCCCACAAAGCTCCCCCAAATCACTAAAAATTATAAAGTATATCCTTTTTTAATAATAATTAATAAATAATTATTTTATTATATTTCATATTTTAAAGAACTGTCAAAAGTGAAAAATATGATATAGTATTTTTCAACATAAAAACAGATTCCAAATAAAATATTCCACAATACATTTACATTCTATAATATGAACTTTAAATAAACCTAAAATAATATACTAAATCAACTTCTATTTTCATAAATTATATTATATCAAAATTATAAAAAAAACAAAACCCCAAAAAAGTTCAGATAATGAAAAACAAACCAATTTTTATAAAAAAAATACTGATGCTCTCACATCAGTATAAAAAATCTTATTAAACAGCAGCTATTGCTTCTATTTCTATTAAAGCATCTTTTGGTAATTTAGCAACTTGAACTAATGCTCTGGCCGGTTTATGATTACCAAAGAATTCAGCATAAACTCCATTAATTGCTTCAAAATCATTCATATCTTTTACAAAAACATTAACTTTAGCAATACTTTCTAAACTTCCGCCACCTGCTTTTATAATTTCTAAAACATTAGTTAAACTTGCAAGTGTTGCTGCCTTTATTTCAGTTTGTAATTCTCCATTTGTAATTGGTAATTGTCCGGAAACAAATATTAAATTACCAACCTTTCCAGCTTGTGAATAAGGTCCGATTGCCGCTGGAGCCTTATCAGTTTTTAAAAATTCTACGCTCATTTTCTTACCTCCTAAATCTATGCCCACAATCTTTCAAGATTGTAATAGCTTCTATAATCTTTTGTCATAATATGAACTACAATTTCTCCACAGTCCAACAAAATCCAATTTCCATCTTTATATCCTTCTGTACTTAAACAGTCCATATTATTCTTTTTTAATTGGAACTCAATTTCATCACAAATAGCTTGATTATGATTAACTGCACTACCGGTTGCGATAACAAAATATTCGGCAATTGATGACTTACCTTTCAAATCAATGCTTACAACATTTTCTGCAATCTTATCATCCAATGCTTTCAATATAATATCAAGTTTTTCCATAAAATCACCTCATATTTACTAAATAATCTCTTGCTTTAACAGACAAAGGATGAACTTTTTGAGATTTTTTTCTTAAATATTCAAAACTATCGTTTAAAAACTTTATTATAGCCTTATCAATATCATAATCTGCAATTTTTCTAAGCTCCTCTACTGTATCATACTCTCTATTAGGTTCAATTTTATCAGATATAAATAAAATCTTTTCAATTAAAGACATATTTTCTCTTGCCGTTGTATGATAACGAACTGCTGAAATTATTTCATTATCAGAAATACCATACAAATTTTTACAAACAGCTGCACCTATTGGAGCATGTTGAATTTTCGGATTATTTTTTTCTTCAATATCCAATATTATATCAGAATTTACTTTTTTATTCAACATATAATATTCTTCCAAATTTTTTGCACAATCGTGCACAAGTCCGGATAAATAAGACTTATGTTCATCAACATTATATATTTTAGCAAGTCTTTTACAATATTCTGCAACCCTTAAAGAATGTTCATATCTATTCTTTGAAAGTTTTTTTTCTAAATCTTTTTTTATCTTCATTAAATCAAAATAATTAAGTTCTTCATAAATATATTTACTTACCTTTTCAGGAACAAGATATCTTATAGATTTTTTTTCATTAATTCTATCTCTAATTTCGGTAGATGAAATAGAAATAACAGAATTTTTAATTATATTAATATCGTATTTTTCAATTATTTCTCTATTTTTTTCTAAAATAGAATTATAATCATATTTTCTTAGAAAAACTATAACTGAAGTGAGTTCTAAAAGTTTTTCATATTCATACCACGATCTTATATTTAAAAACTCATCATCTCCCATTATGAAATAAAATTTATCTTTACCATTGTAAAAATTTTCACTAATGGTATTATAAGAGTAATGAACTTTTGTAGGGTCATTTTCTACTAAAGAAATCTCAAAATTTTCATTATCTTCTAAAGCTAATCTTAACATTTCGACTCTTGTATCAAAACTAAATTTATCAACCGTTTTATGTGGAGGATTTGCATTTGGGAGAAAAACTATCTTATCAAGTCCCATTTCCAGCAAACAGTCTTCAGCAATTTGTAAATGTCCATTATGAGTAGGTGAAAAGCTTCCACCAAAAATTCCAATTTTTTTCATTATTCCGGTAACTCTATTCTATTTTCATCTTTTCTTTTTCTTCTGTAAATAACAAATTTATTTCCAATATATTGAACAAATTCTGCTCTAGTTTTTTGTAAAACTAAATCTACTATTTCTTTATTATCGTCTAAATTATTATTTAGAATTTTGATTTTTATAAGCTCTCTTTTCTCTAAAGCCAAATCTAGTTGTCTAATAGTTTCATCATTAACTCCATACTTGCCTATATTCATAATAGGTTCCATAGAGTGGGCTAATGACTTTAGAAATGCTCTTTGCTTTGGATTTATCATATTTTCTCCTTATTATTCAAAAAATTCAAATTCCATTTCTCCAATTACAATGGATTGACCTTCTTTTACACCTTTTTGTTTTAATTCTTCAATTACTCCCTTATCAGTTAAAACTTTTTGGAAATATTTTAAAGAATCATAATCTTCAAAATTTGTTATATAAACTAGATAGTCAATGAGAGGTCCTTCAACATAGAATGTTCCGTCTTCGCTATAAATTTCATAAGCCTCTTTTTCAACTTCCTCTATATATTCATAATCTTCATCAAATGTTTCATAATCAATTTCAATTTTTGATAATTCCTCAAATATTTTATATTTTAATTCCTTTACTCCTTTTTGAGTAACTGCAGAAATTTCCAATACTGTTCTATCTTTAAAATATTCTTTTACTCTTTTTAAATTATCATCAGAAGTAAGTAAATCTATTTTATTTGCAACAATTATCTCTTTTTTATTTTTAATATTTTCATTATAAAGCTTTAATTCATTATAAATGGTATTGTAATCTTCAATAGGATCTCTGCCTTCAATTCCGGAAACATCTAAAACATGTACTAAAAGTCTAGTCCTTTCAACATGTTTTAAAAATTCAAATCCAAGTCCTATTCCCTCACTCGCTCCTTCGATTAACCCTGGAATATCAGCTATTACAAATGATTTATTTTCTTCAACTCTACAAACCCCTAAATTAGGTTCTAAAGTTGTAAAATGATAATTTGCAATTTTAGGTTTTGCATCACTCAAAACAGAAAGCAAAGATGATTTTCCAACATTTGGAAGACCAACAAGTCCAACATCTGCAATTAACTTTAATTCTAATTTTATAGTTCTCTCTTCTCCCTTTGTTCCGGGCTGTGCAAAACGAGGGGCTTGTCTTGTACTTGTGGCAAATCTTGCATTTCCTTTACCACCTCTACCACCTTTAGCAACTATAAACTTATCATCTTTAACTTTAAAATCGTGAATAACTCTATTAGTTTCAAAATCTTTAATCAAGGTACCAACAGGGACTTTTACTATTAAATCTTCACCTTTTTTCCCATATTGTTTTTTTGTTTTTCCATTTTCGCCGTTTTGAGCAAAATAATGTTTTTTATATCTGAAATCCATAAGAGTCCTTACGCCTTCATCGGATATAAAAATTACACTTCCGCCATCTCCGCCGTCGCCACCGTAAGGTCCGCCATCAGGTTCATACTTCTCTCTTCTAAAAGAAACACAGCCATCTCCACCTTTTCCGGCTTTTAATTCTATTTTTGCAATATCTATAAACATATTAACCTCTTTTTCTTATTTAATTTTAAAAAAGATTGAAAGCTCAATCTTTTTTTAATGACAAGCTCATAATTATTTTTCATAATTTTTAAAAATTTCTTTATAAGCTCTAATTCTATTTTCTTTATCCGCAAAAACGTCTGAACCTGAAACTATCAAATCTGCTCCGGCTTCAATAACATCTTTAACATTTGTAGTTTTTACACCACCATCAACTTCAACTATAACGTTTAAATTTCTTTCTCTTATTTTTGCTTTCAAATTTTTTATTTTATCAATAGCTGAAGGAATAAAACTTTGTCCGCCAAAACCCGGATTTACACTCATAATTAAAACTAAGTCCAAGTCTTCTAATACATAATCTAAAACATCAATATTAGTTGCAGGATTTAAAGAAACTCCGGCTTTCATTCCTAATGATTTGATATAAGAAACTGTTCTATGAAGATGTTTACAAGCTTCATAGTGAACAGTTAAAATATCTGCTCCTGCATCTTTAAAATTTTGAACATATCTATCAGGATCTTCTATCATTAGATGAACATCAAAAATCATATTTGTTAAAGGTCTTAACTGTTTAATTATCATTGGTCCAAAAGAAATATTCGGAACAAACATTCCATCCATTACATCTAGGTGTAAATACTTAACTCCATTTTTGTCTAAAACTTCCATTTCAGATTTTAAATTTGTAAAATCAGCCGATAACAATGATGGTGATAATTCTAACATTTAATACCTCCTATTTTTTAGATATTCATTTAAGTAAAATATATAACTGTCATATCTACTTTTACTTATACTTCCACTTTCTAATTTTGATTTTACATAACAATCCGGTTCATTGATATGTTTGCAGTCAGAAAACTTACATTTAGAGCCGAATTCAAATTCTACAAATGCATCTCTAATTTGAACTTCACTATCTATAAATTTAGTAAGATCAAGAGAAGTAAAACCAGCCGTATCAATGATGAATGAGTTATCAAAAAATTCATATAAAGTAGCAGCTCTTGTTGTATGTTTACCCCTTTTTGTCTTATTACTTATATCTCCAACCCAAATATTATAATCCGGATTTAAAAAATTTAAAATTGTACTTTTTCCAACTCCCGAAGCACCTGTAATAACTGAAATTTTATCTTTACAAATCTCTTCAAATAATTTTCTATTGTCTAAACTAATGCTATTAAAAATTATCTTATAACCAAGTTTATCATAAATATTTCTAAAATTAATTTCTGTTTCTTTATCAATTAAATCACACTTATTCAAACATAAAATTATTGGAATTTTCATTACTTCATAGTACATTATATATCGATCAATAATTTTATATGAAATTTCTGGGTCTTTTAAAGAAAAAACTATTATAGCTTGATCTACATTTACAACTGGGGGTCTTAAAATTTCATTTTTTCTTTCAAAAACTTCTACGATACATGCAGTATTGTCTTCAAAAATTTCAATCTTAACATTATCGCCAACCATTGGGGAAAATTTTTGTTTCCTAAAAATTCCTCTAGCTTTTGACATATATCTACCAGTTTTTGTTTTTACATAATATAAATCTTTTGAAATATCAAATATAACGCCAATTTCAAACATATTAATTCTCACCTGATAAAATAAGTTCTCCATTTACATAAATATTAAATTTCTCACTAGATTTAGCTTTTATATTTATTGTCAATTTTCCTCCACCGGTAACCATAGTTTTTTCATACAGCTTAGTTTCACCATTTTCTGTATTTTTTGTTACCATTAAAAGATAATTCTTATCCGGTTCATTTATTGTATATTTTTTAGTAACAGAATCTGCTTCACTATAAGAAGTTAAGTTTAGTACATTATCTTTACTTGTCTTTCCTGAACTTACAACAATATCAACCTTAGTTGACGCATCAACCTTTACTCCTTTGCCATAAGATTGCCAAATTACGGTTCCGGCTTTTTTAGAATCAGCCTTTTTCTCTGTTCTGCCAACTGCAAGTCCACTATCATATAATGCTTTAATAGCATCAGCTTCAGTTTTTCCAATTAAATCGGGAACTTCTACCTTTTTATCTTCTTTTCCTCTACTTACTACAATGTCAATTTTTGTTCCTTTTTCAACCTCATCTCCATAATTTATACTTTGACTTATGACTTTATTTTCATCGACTTTATCGTCATACTTTCTTTCAACTTTCCCCAATGTCAAATTGCTCTTTTTTAATAATTCTTCAACTTTTTCAAATTCAACATTTGAGAGATTTGGAACTATTGTTTTATTTTTGCCTACACTAACTGTCAACTCAACATTTGTTCCTTCTTTTGCTTCTGCATTTGGAGCCGGAGATTGTTGAACAATTTTTCCCGCCTCAACAGAATCATCATTTACAGTCTTTACTATAAGTCCATTAAGTTTTTTTTCTTTTAAAACTTTTATAGCTTCATCTTTATCCAATCCAATAACAGCAGGTACCTTGACAGTATTTGTAGCTTTGTTTGAAATAGCCAGTCTATAGATAAAAAATACCGACGCAATTATAAATAATGCTAAAACAACATATGTTATACTATAATCAAAAATGCCTTTTTTCTTTTTTAGCTGTTCCCTATTTTTATTATTATTTTTTATAATCGGCTTGTTAAAATCTTTTTGTTTATCCGCCTTATAAACAGACTCTCTATATAAAGCTCTATTAGTATTATCATTAAATGTAGCTTTTGGGTTAGTTCCTATACTTTTATCTTCCAACGCTCTAATTAGGCTTTCAGCACTTTCAAACCTGTTTTCAGGATTTTTTTCCATACATTTAACAATAGTTGCATTTAACCAAGGTTCTAAGTTTGGCACAAGTTTAATCGGTTCAACCAAAGGTTCATTTATATGTTGCATTGCTATTCCAACAGCATTATCTGTATCAAAAGGAACTCTACCTGTTACCATTTCATACATAACAACACCTAAAGAGTAGATATCTGATTTTTCGTCAATAAATTTTCCCTTTGCTTGTTCAGGTGAAATATAATGCACAGTTCCAAGCACAGATGAAGTATAAGTTATAGTTGAACTTGTGGCTATTCTCGCTATACCAAAATCCGTAACTTTAACATTCAAATTTTCATCTATAATAATATTATGTGGCTTTATATCCCTATGTATTATATGGTGCTTATGTGCACAATCTAAAGCGCTTGCTATTTGTTTTGAAATAGAAATAACAGCATTTGAATTTAATCTACCTTTATCTTTTATAAGTTCATTTAAAGTTTTACCCTTTATATATTCCATAACAATATAATTGTAGATCTTGCCATCTTCTATATGTTGCCCTACATCGTAAATCTTAACTATATTTTGATTATTTAAATTAGCTACAGATTGAGCTTCGATAACAAATTTTTTGATAAATTCTTTATCCTCAAGATATTGCTCTTTCAAAACCTTAACGGCAACAATTCTTTTTAAATAAATATCTTTAGCTTTATATACAATGGCCATTCCGCCAATTCCAACTTTTTCAATTATCTCATATCTGCCATTTAAAATTGATCCTAACATATAATCTCCTCATCATTTTTAAAAATTCCAACAGTAACATTATCTCTTGCTAATCCATTTTTAACAGTAGATATAATATTATCAACCATTTCCTTTGCACTGTATTTAAAATCTAACATTTCTGAAATTTTGTCATCATCAAGTTCATTTGTAAGTCCATCAGAACAAACGAGTATAATATCTTTAGGTTTGATTCTAACAGAACTAACATCAACTTCTACATGTTTTTCCATCCCGATCGCTCTCAAAATAGAGTTTTTATCATTATAATTTTTTACTTCTTCTTCTGTTAATGCCCCACTTGAATACAAATATTGAACTAAAGAATGGTCTTTAGTTAACAATCTAAAATTATCATCTTTAATATATATTCTACTATCACCAACATGTCCAAAGTATAAAACATCTCCATCAAATAAAAGAACTTCTAAAGTTGTTCCCATAAGTCTATTTGATATTTTATTTTCTTCTGAATTTTTTTCTAAATTTATCTCATAAATAACTTTATTAGCCTCGCAAAAAGCATCAACTAATAAATGCAAATAATCTGAATATAGTTTATAGTTACTTTTTATGTATTCCATAACTATATTTACTGCATAACCTGATGCAATTTCTCCATCTTCATGTCCTCCTACACCATCAGCTAAAATTAAAATATTTAGTTTTTCAAATTGTTCAAAAAGAAAACTGTCTTCATTATTCTGTCTAACATTTCCTCTATCTGAATCCATATAAAAAGACATAAAACACTCCTTAAAAAAATACCTTTATGAAAATTTATAATTTTCATAAAGGTATTATATCATTTTTTTTTCAATTTAACAACTGACAAGAATTTCTAACAACTAACAATCAAAACTATTTTAACAATTCTATAGCTTTTTTTAATTGTGAATCACTGTCTAAATGTTCTATTCCTATTTTAGAATAATTTTTTTGTTCAACTTTATAGTCCGGTTCCAATCCAACTTTATGTATTTTAGTACCATTAGGCCCAAAATACTCTGCAACAGTCATTTTTATTCCTTCAGTTTTTCCTCCATTATTTATAGGAAAAATTGATTGAATAATTCCTTTACCAAAAGATTTTTCTCCAACTAATGTAGCTTTTTTGTTATCATGAAGTGCAACACTTAGTACTTCTGATGCAGATGCAGACCCTTTATTAATCAAAACTACTATAGGAATATCAATTCCTTTTCCAGTTGCTTTTTCAATAGTTTCCTTTCCTTTGCTATCTACAATTTTCATAATTGTAGACTCAGGTAAAAGTTTATCTGCAACTTGCTTAACAGATGTTAAAAGTCCTCCCGGATTATTCCTAAGGTCAATTATCAAAGATTTTGCTCCCTTACTAACACCCTCATCAACAGCTTTTTCAAAATCAGCTCCTGTTTTTTCAGCAAAATTAGTAATTTGAACATATAGAGTTCCATTATCCAAGAGTTTTGAAATGACAGATTCTGTGGTTATTTCTTCTCTCTTTACTGTAAAATCTAAAATCTTTTCTTTAGAATCCACAATTCTTTTAACTGTAACCTTAACCTCTGAACCTACTTCTTCATTTCCTCTCATAAGTTTAATAGTTGACTCTAAATCATTTTTTTTGACTTCTTCGTCATTAACTTTTACTATAATATCCTCTGCTTGTATCCCTACCTTTTGGCTTGGACCGCCCTTTATCGGGGCAACAACAACCACTTCTCCATTTTCGTTGACACTGACCTGAACACCTATACCAATAAATTTTCCTGTGCTTGTTTTTTGAAGTTCTTTCATATCTTTTTCAGTCATATATTGAGTATATGGATCTCCTAAAGAAGAAAATATAGCCTTCTTTATTTCAGTATTCATTTTTTCATAATCAATATCAAAATAATATTTTTCCTTTATAGCATCCACAAAAGATTTAAAACTTCCGTAATCAGCGGTTGCTCCACTATTTGTATTTTGTCCCGTTACGGCTGTAGAATTTTTTCCGGCCTTGTATGATATAAATGAACACAAAAATATCATCAAGACCAAAAAACACGTAAGTTTTTTATTTTTTATCATAAATTATTACTCCTAGTGATTCAAATATTTAAGTGGATCTACCGGATATCCATTGTATCTTACTTCAAAATGTAAATGAGGTCCTGTTGAATTTCCTGTAGAACCTACTAGAGAAATAACTTGTCCCTTACTTACTCTTTGTCCGGCTCTAACTATTAGGCTTGAGTTATGTCCATATACAATAACAATATTATTTGTATATTTAATCATAACAGCATTACCATAACTACCATTCCATCCTGAAGAAATTACAACACCATCTGTTGCAGAATATACAGGAGTTCCTGTAGGAGCGGGAATATCAATTCCTCTATGTCTTTCTCCACCACTACCAATTGGTGCATTTCTCCAACCAAATCCACTAGAAATGCTATAATAGCCTTTTAACGGCCATAACATTTCTCCATTTGAAGGACGTGCATCTATTTTACCGTCAGCAATATCTTTTTGGATTCTCTTTTCATTCATTCCTCTTAAAATATCGGCTTTTACTTTTTCTTCAAAACTTATATTCGCATCCAGACTCTTAACTTTACTTTGCAATTTGTCAACTTCTGATTTAGTATATTCTATGCTTTCTTCCAATTTTGCAATACGTTGTTTGTTCTTTTCAACTTCTTCAGTATAAGCTTGATATTTTATTTCCATTTCTTTTTTCTTAACTACTTTTTCTTCTTTTCTCGCTTCAAGTTGTTCTTTTTCTTTTACTAAAGCAAGTTTATCATTTTTTAAACTCGTAATTAATTTTTTATCATAATCAGCAATTGATTGCATCATAAAATATCTTGAAATAAAATCTCTTATATCTGATGCCGAAAATAAAACTTCAATAGAATTTAAATCTTTATTCCCATACATTACACGAACTCTCTTTTTAAAAAGTTCTTGTTTTTCGGTAATTCTATCTTCTAAAATTGTTATTTTATCTTTTGAAGCCTGAATTTCTTCAGATATTTTATTAATCAAATCTTCCAAATCAGTAAGATCTTTATCCAACTGCTCAATACGCTTTTGTTTTTCAACAATTTCCTTAAAAGCTGCATCTTTTTCAGTAGTCATATCTTGAATTGATTTCTTTTTATTTTCCACATTTTGTTCTTGATTTTGTTTTTCTTTCTTTAAATCATCAACTTTATCCGCATAAGAAACTACTCCTGAACCAAACATTGAAAACAAAAGTATTAATGCTATAAATCTTCTCTTTTTCATACACAACCACCTATACTTTCATATACTTTCTACTTGAGAATATTGATGCCAATATTCCAATACCTATACCTATTCCAAAATACGCAATAGCTACATAAAATCCAAAAATATTAACAGGTATAAGATAATTATATAATATATTACCTACTCCCCAAGCAAGACTTTCATAAACATATTTATAGGCAAAGAATATCATTACAAAAGATATTCCCGCTCCGAGCACCCCAAGCAACATACCTTCAACAATAAATGGTCCTGTAATACTCATATTCGTTGCTCCTATATACTTCTTTATGCTTATCTCTTTTCTTCTTGCAATAACTGTCAATTTTATAGTTATAGACATTATAAAGAAACTTACCAGTAACAGTACACCAACCAGTGTAATCCCTACATACTTAACTACATCTGACATTTTTGTCAGTTTATCTACAATGTCTTTATAATAAACAACTTTTTCAACATCTTTAATATTATATATATTTGATGCAACAGTACTTGAATTTTCAATATTTTCAACTTTTAATTCATAACTTTCCGGAAGTGCGGACTCCATTCCATCTAACAGAAACGAGTTTTCTTTCCACTGTTCTTTCATTTTTTCAAGAGCCTTTTCTTTTGAAACATAATTTACTTCTTTTACATTTTCGATTTTTTTCAACTCTTCTTTTATTTTCAAAACTCTTTCATGCGTAACTTCCGGCTCTAAAATAACATCTATTTGATCAACCTTTGTTTTCATATCTTCTACAATATTATTAGCCACAAAAACTCCAAAAGTAATTCCACCAAGAATTAAAAGCATTGAGCAAATAGAAACTATTGATGCAACACCCATGGATTTATTTCTCCAAAGACCAACCAAGCCTTCTCCTATTGCAGAAAAAAATCTTCTAATTGAACTCATTAAAATAACCTCCACGTTCTTCATCATTGATCATTTCTCCATGATCCATACTGATAACTCTTTTCTTTAGTTTATTAACTATATCTCTATCATGAGTAGAAACAATAACCGTTGTTCCTTTAGCATTAACATCTAAAAGCAACTTCATAATTCCTTCTGAAGTATTCGGGTCTAAATTTCCTGTAGGTTCATCAGCAATTAAATATTTCGGCTTATTTACCAAAGCTCTAGCAATACAAACTCTTTGTTGTTCTCCACCGGATAATTGATTTGGAAAAGAATTGGCTCTATCTGACAATCCTACCAACTCTAAAATTTCTGTAACTCTTTTAGTTATCACCCTTTTTGAAACTCCTAAAATTTGTAATGGATATTTTATGTTATCAAAAACAGTTTTTCCTTCCAATAACCTAAAATCTTGAAATACAACACCCATTGTTTTTCTAAGTTGAGGAATTTTTCTATTTCTTAACTTAACTATATTTACATCATCAACAATTATTTCTCCTGATGTCGGCTTTATTTCTCTTAACAGCATTTTAATTATACTTGTCTTACCGGCACCGCTCGCTCCTATTAAGAAAACAAACTCTCCATCTTCGACTTTGAAACTAAGATCCTTCAAAGCACAAACATCATTGTTATATATTTTATTTACTTCTATAAATTCTAACAAAATACCACCTCAAATAAATTTATAAATAATCATCAGAACTATTATATCATAAAATTTACTAAATGTAGTAAAAAAACCAAAAAAGTTACAAAATAATTACAAAAATATTACAAAAAATTAATATTTTTGAGGGATTTTATTTGTTATCAAAATAATTTATAACTGAACGACCGGTTTTAAATTTATTTATATTGTCAAAAAAGTCTAAATAATTATTGTGATCAAACAATTTTATCTTTTTCTTTATTTTTTGCAAAACATCGTTAGTAACACTGAATTCATCAATTCCAAGTAAAATTAGAAGTTCAACAGCATCCAATTCACTTGCGAAATTTCCACACATTGAAACAATTTTTCCATTTCTATGAGCAATGTCCACAACACGATGAATTGAACGAATAACTGACGGATTATAGCAATCATAAAGTTGTTGCATCTTAGAATTTTCTCTATCACATGCTAACATATATTGGGCCAAATCATTTGTTCCAATGCTCACAAAATCAACTTCTTTAACAAGAATATCAAAAAGAAAAACCGATGCCGGAGTTTCTATCATAATCCCAAATTCGATGTTTTCATCAAAATCAATTTTTTCTTCTTTCAATTCATCTTTAATTTTTAAAATTTCGTTTTTTATCCACAAAACTTCATCTAATGTAGTTATCATAGGAATCATAATTTTTATATTTCCAAAAGCTGAAGCTCTTAAAATTGCTCTTAGATGTTTCCTAAGTTCCTTATAGAATTCTTTATAAATTCTAAAACCACGAAGTCCCAAAAATGGATTTTTTTCTTCATCTAATCTAAAAAACTTTGATTTTTTATCCGCTCCAATATCAAAAGTTCTGATTACGATAGGCTTATCCGTGCTTTGTGCAAGTTTTTTAAAAATCTTAAATTGATATTCCTCAGTTGGAGATTCAGAAGACATATATAAAAACTCCGTTCTAAATAATCCACAACCGTCTGTCCCGTTCTTAAGGGATACCTCAAATTCTTCAAAACTTGAAATATTACTACAAACCCTTACATATCTATTATTTTTTGTCCTTACTATATTTTTATCTAAAAATTCTTTTTGTGATGATTTTAATAACTTTTTATAAATATTAATTGTTTCATCATCCGGATTTAAAAATATTTTTTCTTGATTGCAGTCTAAAATACAATCAAAATTTTTATTTTTTAACTCTTGAAAATCTAAAGAATCACAAATTATATAAGGAATTTGTAAATTTTTAGCATACAAAGATGCATGAGAAGTTCTCCCGCCGTTTTTAGAAACTATTGCGATTAATCGTTCTTTGTACTTTTCAATTATCTTTGGAGATAAATTCTCAGTAAAAAGTATAAATTTATTTTCATAAATTTCAATCTCCTCATCAGAGGTTAAATCTCTAATGAATTCATCTTGAATTGAAATATAATCATAAATTCTATCTCTCATATAATCTGAATCAAGGTTGTTCAATTCAAAACAGATATGACCGAAAGTTTCCTCTATAGATTTTTCTAGAGATTTATTTTCTATCAATATTTTATTTTTTACAGTATCTTTTAAAAATGGATCATCTATTAATTCAATATGAACATTTAATAAATTTTCAAGCTTTTTATCATCAACTTTTACCCTATCCACTTCTAAATAACTTGATAACAAATTCTCAAATCTTATAATTTCTCTTTCTTTTTCATTATCAGAAATTTTATCTTGAATAAAATTTTTTTCATAAAATAATGTAACAACTTTACCGTATACAATTCCGTTCGAAACAGAAAATCCGTTATATATTCTCATAATACTCCACCAAAAAAGCTTCTCTCTCGAGAAGCTATACTTAAAAATTAATCAGCTAAATTTTCTATGAAGTTTACAACTTCTTCTAAAGTTTTTTCCTCATTTTCCCCATCAACTCTCAATGTTACCTCTGTTCCTTTAGAAATACCTAAACTCATAACATTAAAAATACTTTTTGCATCTGCAACCTTATTATCCATAATAATTTCAATACTTTCATCAAATTTCTTAACAAATTGAACCAAAGATGCTGCAGGTCTTGCGTGTAATCCCGTTTCATTTTTTATTATAACGTTTTTTTCTACCATAATACGCCTCCTAAATTATATTAATATCTAAACCAATTATATTTTACCATTATTATGAAAACAATTCAATACCTTTTTAAAAATATTTTAGTATTTCTGTCAGTCTTGGAAAATATATAAAAATAGACCTAAAATCATTAACTTTTCAATTAATAATTTAGGTCTATAAATAAAAGTTTTATAATATTGGAATAAATTTTATATTAATATCCATTAAATCCTTAAGTGTGTTATAAATAAAACAACTATTCAAAGATTTTTTGCAAAATTCAATTAATTCATCATCTTCAAGATCTGAAAACAAATATACTGTGATATCACAACTATCAATTTTTGCTTCTTCAGAATAGCCTTTAACAGCTAATACTGTCAGCGGATTTTTTAGTTTTATTTTAATTTTCCCTTCAATATCCTCTAATTTTATATTAAGTTTTTTTGAAACAAAAATTAAATTATGAATTATCCCTGAAATAATTGAGCTTGCAAAATAATTAAAAGAAGTTTTATTGCTATCTTCTATATCAAAACTTATCTGAGAATTCACTTCAATAAAGTCTTTTTCTGTAAAAACTTTTACAACATCATTAGAACTTAAAACTGCTCTGTAGGAAGCATCATAATTATATGATTCATATAAACTACTCATACATTTCTCTTAAAGTATTTTTAGCTATTTGTAATTGTTCCAACTTCTTTTCAATTATTTCAAATGTACTTACAGGTCTATTTGAAAAAGTAGCAAAGCCACAATCAGGATTTAACCAAAGTCTTTCTTTAGATATAAATTTCAACGCTTCTCTAGCTCTGTCAATTATTGATTGTGCTGTTTCAATAACATCCGTTCTAGGATTTATAACTCCAAGCGCAAGAATTGAATTTTCTTTAATTTTTTCACTTGATAATAGAGAATCAAGCTCTCCTGCACGAGGAGTTGAAAATTCAAGCGTCAAAATATTTGGAGATGTTTCTTCAAAAAGAGGAACAAGAGGTGTATATGGTCCTTTAAGCAAAATACTCTCATCCTTACTCCAGTTTCCTCTACAAACATGAAGTGAACTAAGTACAGGTTTATCCTTCATATAATCCATAACACATTTTATTAAATTAGTAGCAAATATTAATTCCTCTGTAGGATCCTTTCTTTCAGAAAGAGCAGCACACATAAAAGATCTTGTTTTTCCTTCAGAAAAAACAACTTCTGTAAGTACAGGCTCATCGAACTGGATTATATCAACACCAGCTTCTATTAAATTGTCAATCTCTTGTTTTAAAATTTTTACTACATCTTTACCTAATTCTTCTTTGCTATTATAAAATTTTTTACTAAGAGCAGGAAGCCACATAGATCTTGTCATAAGATAGGGACCCGGAAGTGTTGCTTTTACAGAAGAAGTTGTAATTTTTTTCAAGAATTTTATCTCATCGGAAACTAAACTTTTATTATATTTCAAAACACCGTTACAAATAGCATTTTTTATACTAACAGATGGAACATCAAGTGTTTCCAAGATTTGTTCGAACGACTGTTTATCGTCTATATATTCAAGCATATCACCCATATTCATCATAACAACTCCATCTATCCTATCTGCTACAAAAGAAACATAATTATCTCTTGCCAATTCTCCATTAGTTATTATATCTATTGAATATTTTTCTTGAAGTTTAACCAATTTTTCCGTTTCGATTTTTATTAATTCATCATATTCCTTTTTGAAATCTACATCAGATTTTAATCTTCTCTTCAAAGCCATTATCTTTTTACTTCTTGGCAGACTTCCTATAAGAGAAGTTGTAAATGGTTTAAAAGTTTTTTTCATCTCATACCTACTTATAAAAAGTTTCTAAAAAATTAATATATTCATTTGCATTTTTAATTTGTTCAAATCCTGTTGTTCGACCAATAACCCACTTTTTTAGCCCTTCCATATCCATCATTTCTTTATGTTCAGGGTTATTGTAATCCATTTTGTGTAAAATTTTTGCAAACATTTCAAATTTTTCAACTTTAAGATCAGGTCTTCCTGAAAAAATGCAATGATCAAAAAACGGAGTTTTATAAATTATATCAACTTGATTTTTATCAATAGTTCCGTCTTGTATCCATGCATCATAATTCAAATCCAACATCCAAGTAGCATCAACTTCGCCATTAAGCATAGCTTTTGCTGAATCCAATTCTCCACCGACATGATCTCCATGAAGTCCAATTCCTATATCAAATCTTTTTTCAACATAATCTTTATTAAATTCAAGACCATGTTGATATAAATTATATATAGGTATAAGTCTGGCTTGAGGAGAATCAATAGCACCAAAGCCTATCATTTTTCCCTTTAAATCTTCTATAGATTTTATATTTGAAGATTTTTTTACAACCAAATAAGTTGAACGATCATTATCTGTATCTCTCATAGAACCATTTAGTGCTTTCCCATTAGTTCTTAAATTAGCATCTAACCACGCAAGAGGAGAATTCCAAGCAACATCAATTTCTCCTTTCATAAGTCCGTCAACTTGTGATCTATAGTCTTTGTAGTAAATCGGTTCAATTTCAAAACCTTCTTCTTTGAAGAAATCGGCAATTATCCCCCAAATAACAGTAACTCTAGGTGCATAAACTACTGCTCCAACTTTTAATTTATTCATATATGTTCCTCCTATTTTGTAAATATTTAAGATAAATTTAAGCAAAAAAGCCTATTTATTAAAAAATTGAAATTTAGATTAAAGGTAGTCCCAAAAGAGCTCTTCCCAACCAAAGAATTAAAACATCAACACTTGGTGCCATAATTTGTCCTGCATAAGAATCCCTTAAAAGTCTTTCCATTATTCCCATCTTATTATAAGCTTTTCCTCCGCCTACTCTCATTCCTAATCTTGCAACTTCTATTGCAGCTTCAGATGCGAAAATTCTAGCTGATATAATTTTTAAAACAGCATCACTTTCACCTGCATCAGCAGCTCTAGCAGCTTCTTTTGTTCCTAATATTGCAGCATTTGTTTGAGAATAAATTCTTGAAATATGTGTTTGTACAGTTTCATATTCTGCAAGTTTTGGTCCAAAAGTATGTTGTCTGTTTGTAGCATGATTTAAAGCTTCTGCAAGAACAGCTTCACATACACCAGTATAAACTGAAGCTAAACCAGTAATGAAGAATGGTGCAACAACTTCGAAAATATGAGTCATAGCATCACCGATTTCTCCAATTCTATATGATTTTGGTAAATGAGCATCTTTAAATTCCATAGGACATGAAACATTTCCTCTCATACCTAAACCATTCCATTCGCTTTGTTTAAATTCAACACCAGCAGTTTCAATAGGAACTATCCAGTTATCAATTCCTTCTCCAGATTCTGAAGAAGATAGTAATAAATAATATGATGCTTGTCCAGCAGATGTAACCATACTCTTTGTTCCATTTAAGATTACTTCACTATCTGTAAATTCAGCTTTAATATCAGGTAAATAGAAATTTGTTCCTGAACCAAATTCAGAATAAGCAAATCCTAAAAATTTATTATTTTCTACTACATCTTTAACTATTTTATTTTTTAATTCTTCACTACCATATTTTAAAACAATGCTTAAACAAACATTATGCATCATATAGCAAAGTCCGGCTGTTGCACTACTTTTTGCAAAAGCTCTACAAGCTTCAGAATGTTCTGTCATTCCTTTTCCTAATCCGCCTAGTTCTGTTGGAACCATTAATTTAAAATATCCAGCTTTTCCTATTTCCTTAAAAGATTCAACGGGAAACTCCATTTTTTCATCAATTTCTTTTGCATAAGGCAAAATATGTTCATTAGCAAATTTTAATGCTTCTTCGTAAAAAATACTCATGTTAACCTCCAATTTTTAAAATATAAATAATCTTTATAATCTATAAAGATTATTCTTTGTTTGCCCATTATAGCATATTAATAATCATTTTTAAAAATTCAGTTTGATAGTATTAATAATTTTTTAGTTGTTTTTATAGTTTATTAGTTTTTCAACGTTTATAAGCGTTTTTACATAAATATTATTTATGTAAAAATTTATTATTATAAGTTTTATAAATTATTTATTTTATAGATATTGAAATTTACAATTATAAAAATTTAAAATCATAATAAATTTTTATAAAAAATATCAATTATATTATTACAGTTTAGTCATACTTTGATCTTATAATAAATCCATTTATTTTAGACATTAAAAAACTGACCTTTCAGTCAGTTAATTTTCTTGTTCTAACACTCCCTGTCTAAGTTGCCCACAAGCTCCATTTATATCATCACCCTGTTTCTTTCTTATCGTGGCATTTATTCCGTAATTTTCAAGCATTGACTTAAAAGAGTAAATATACTTTGTACTTGGTGCAACTCCATCAAACTCTTTTATTGAATTTAAAGGAATTATATTAATATGGCAATTTAAGCCTTTTAGAATATTTTTAAGCTCTAACGCATGTTCTCTTGAGTCATTTTGTCCTTTGATTAGTGTATATTCAAAACTTACTCTTCTTGAAGTTTTATCAAAATAATATTTACAAGCCTTTAATATTTCATCAATTGAAAAATTGTCTGAAATAGGCATTATCTCTCTTCTTTCATTTTGGAACGGATTATGAAGTGAAATTGTAAGTGTTACGGGTAATTTTTCATCAGCTAATTTATAAATATTATGGACAAGTCCACAAGTTGAAATTGTAATATTTCTTAGGCTCAAATTTTTACCTTTTTCAGAATTTATAATTTTCAAAAATCCTATTACATTATTATAATTATCAAGTGGTTCCCCAATGCCCATAATAACGACATTATTTATAGTTAAATTCAAATCATTCTCTATTAAATAAATTTGATTTAGCATTTCAGCAGATGTTAAATTTCTTTTAAAATTTTCTTTTGTTGACGCACAAAAAGTACATCCCATTCTACAACCTACTTGACTTGAAATACAAACTGTACAATAACTTCCATAGTCCATAAATACCGTTTCAATTATTCTATTGTCGTATAATTTAATTAAATATTTTTTTGTATTATCAAGCTTTGATTCATATTTTGTATAAATTGAAGAAGAATTTATATAGCCTATTTGCTTTAGTTTTTCAATTAAAATTTTAGGCAGTTGTTTACAATTATCTATTTCAAAGTTTTTCTTTTGGTGCATAAATCTAAAAAACTGTTCAGCCCTAAACTTTTTTTCTCTCAAACTCAAAAATAAATCTTCAAGCTCTTCAATTTTCAAAGAGTTAAATTCTATTTTTTTATTTCCCATTCTTTTCTTCCTTTAGAATAAAATCTCTTAACAAATAATCAACAGACATAAATCGAACTTGTTTTTCTTGAACTTTACCTTTGATTTTTCTAATCAATGTATAAGCAAGTTCTCCTGCCAGTCCCGCTCCTCTTGCTGTAATTATATTGTCATCGATACAAATAGCATCTTCTTTAATATTTGCGTCAAGCAATTCATCTTCCATTCCCGGATAAATTACAGCATCTCTTCCGGATAAAACACCTGCCTTTGCAAGAACTGAAGGTCCTGCACAAATTGCAGAAATCAATTTGTGCTCTTCGTCAAATTTCTTTATAATATCTAAAACTCTTTTATCATCTCTGATATCAAAAGCAGCAGGAAGTCCACCAGGAATAATAATTCCTGCATATTCTTTTAAATTTATATTTTCAAACAAATCATCAGCTAAAACAGTTATTCCTCTATTACTTGTAACTTGAAGTTTTCCTGTAATTGAAATCATATCTACTTTAATATCTGCTCTTCTAAGATAATCAACTTGAGTAAGTGCTTCAACTTCTTCAAAGGTATCTGTTAAAATTAAAATATATCTATTCATTTTGCCCTCCTAATATTTTCCTTAAAAATTGTCCTGTATATGATTTCTCACATTTTGCAACTTCCTCCGGAGTTCCGGTTACAACGATGGTTCCTCCACCGTCGCCACCTTCAACACCTAAATCAATTATATGATCTGCAATTTTTATCATATCTAAATTATGTTCTATAACAATAACAGTATTTCCTTGTTCAACTAAGGTATTTAAAACTTCAATCAATTTTTTTATATCATCAATGTGTAATCCTGTAGTTGGTTCATCTAAAATATAAACAGTTTGTCCCGTTCCACGTTTAGCAAGTTCAGATGCAAGTTTAACTCTTTGAGCCTCTCCACCTGAAAGCTCTGTTGAGCTTTGACCAATCTTAATATAATCCAATCCTACATCATATAAAGTTTGTAATTTTCTTTTTATTGAAGGATGATTTTCAAAAAATTTAAGTCCATCTTCAACAGTCATTTCCAAAACATCTGAAATATTTTTTCCATTATATGTTACTTCCAAAGTTTCTCTATTATATCTTTTACCACCACAAACTTCACAAGGTACATATACATCAGGTAAAAAGTGCATTTCAACCTTTATTGTTCCATCTCCTTTACAAGCTTCACAACGACCACCATGAACATTAAAACTAAATCTACCTTTACTATATCCTTTCATTTTTGCCTTTGTAGTCATAGCAAAAACATCTCTTATATTATCAAAAAGTTTAGTATAAGTTGCAGGATTTGAACGCGGAGTTCTACCTATTGGACTTTGGTCAATTTCAATAACTTTATCAAGCTTTTCATAGCCCTCAATCCTATCAAATTTTCCTGTTTTTTGTTTGCTCCTATTTAATTTGTTTGACAATTCTTTATTTAAAATTGAATTTACCAAACTGCTCTTTCCACTTCCGGAAACACCAGTTACACAAGTAAAAACACCGATAGGAAATTCAACATCAATATTTTTTAAATTATTTTCTCTTGCTCCAAAAACTTTAATTGTATCTGTGTATTTTCTTCTTTGTTTAGGAACTTCTATTTTACTTTTTCCTGAAAGATATGCACCTGTAATAGATTTTTTACTCTTCATAATATCTTTAATAGTTCCCTGTGCAACAACCTCTCCACCATGAATCCCTGCCCTTGGTCCAATATCTACAATATGGTCAGCACAACGAATTGTATCTTCATCATGTTCTACTACAATCAAAGTATTTCCAAGATTTGTTAAATTTCTTAAAGCATTTAAAAGTTTTTCATTATCTCTTTGATGTAAACCGATACTTGGTTCATCTAAAACATAAACAACTCCAACAAGCCCAGAACCAATTTGAGTTGCAAGTCTAATTCTTTGACTTTCTCCTCCTGAAAGAGTTCCTGCACTTCTTGCCAAAGTTAAATATTCAAGACCTACATCTTTTAAAAATTTAAGTCTTTCTTTAATTTCCTTTAAAATTCTTTCCCCAATAATACTTTCAGTTTCTGTTAATTCTAAATCATTAAACCATTCATTTAATTTTTGAACGGACATTGCAGTAACATCTGAAATATTTTTATCTCTTATAAAAATTGAAAGAGCTTTTTCATTAAGTCTTTTTCCTTTACAAGTTTCACATTCCATTTCAGACATCACTGTTTCAATTTTTTCTCTCATAGAAGACATTGGAGAAGAAGCATATCTTCTTTCCAAATTCTTTACTATTCCTTCAAATGGTTTATTAAAAGTTTTATTTTCATTTGTGAACTTACTTTCAAACCTAAATTTTATATTTCTTGATCCTGTCCCATAAAAAAGTTCATCTATAGTTTCTTTACTTAAATCCTTAAAAGGAGTATTTTCATCAAAACCATTATATTTTATGATTTCGTGAAATATTTTATAATAGTATCCATCCTCTCCGGTAGTCATATTGTAACATTCAATAGCTCCCTCTAAAAGTGATTTATTTTTATCAGGAATTACCAAATCCGGATCTATAATTTTATGGCTTCCAAGTCCATTACAATCATGACACATTCCAAAAGGACTGTTAAAAGAAAAAGTTCTAGGCTCAATTTCATCAAATGAAATATGCCCATTAGGACAGGACATTTTTTCAGAAAATAAAATTTCTTCTCCATCAACAACTTTAACCTTAACAATACTGTCACTAAATTTAAAAGCTGTTTCCAAACTCTCTGTAAGTCTTGACTCAATTCCTTCTTTTACAACAAGTCTATCAACTACGATATCAATATTATGTTTCTTATTTTTATCTAATTCAATTTCTTCTGTAAGTTCATATTCCTTATCGTCAATAATTGCACGGACAAAACCTTGAATTTTTATATTTTCTAAAAGTTTTTTATGTTCTCCCTTTTTTCCACGAATTACAGGAGCTAACACAAATATCTTACTTCTCTCTTCAAGTTTCATAACCCTATCAACCATTTGATCGATACTTTGACTTTTTATTTCAGTTCCACATATTGGACATTTTGGAATTCCAATTTTTGCAAAAAGCAATCTCAAATAATCATAAATTTCAGTAACAGTTCCTACAGTAGATCTTGGATTTCTATTTGTAGTTTTTTGATCAATAGAAATTGACGGACTTAGTCCATCAATATATTCAACATCAGGTTTATCCATTTGACCTAAAAATTGTCTTGCATAACTTGATAAGCTCTCAACATATCTTCTTTGCCCTTCGGCATAAATTGTATCAAAAGCTAAAGATGATTTTCCACTTCCACTAAGTCCTGTAAAAACAACCATTTTATCCCTTGGAATTTCCAAATCTATATTTTTTAAATTATTTACTTTTGCCCCTTTAATTCTAATCGTATTTTTAGACATCTAATCCCCACATTTCTTTTAATCTCTTTATTTCATCTCTTATTGATGCTGCTCTTTCAAAATCTAAAGAATCAGCAGCAGATAACATCTCATTTTTCAAATCTTCAATGAAACTTTCATAATCTGTAATTTCTACATCTTCTGTTTTATAATCCACATTATCCTCAGCAACCTTCGTAGCTTGAATAATCTCTCTAATATCTTTCTTAACACTCTTCGGAGTAATATTATGCTCTATATTGTATTTATTTTGAATTTCACGTCTTCTATTTGTTTCCTTAATCGCCACATCCATTGACTTTGTAATTCTATCAGCATACATAATAACTCTTCCGTTTACATTTCTTGCAGCACGTCCGATTGTTTGTATCATAGAAGTTTCAGAACGCAAAAAACCTTCCTTATCTGCATCCATAATTATAACCATACTTACCTCAGGCAAGTCAAGTCCTTCTCTTAACAAGTTTATTCCAACCAAAACGTCAAACTTTCCAACACGCAAATCTCTGATTATTTCCATACGTTCAATCGTGTCAATATCGCTATGCAAATAAGTTGTTTTTATTCCTACATTTTTTAAATAATCCGTTAAATTTTCAGCCATTTTTTTAGTTAAAGTTGTAATTAAAACACGTTCACCTTTTTTAATAACTGAATTCACTTCCCCAATTATATCATCAATTTGTCCTTCTGTTTTTCTAACTTCAATTAAAGGATCCAAAAGTCCCGTAGGTCTTATAATTTGTTCAACTTCTTCTAAATTATGGCTCCTTTCATACTTGCCTGGAGTTGCAGATACATATAAGATTTGATTTACCATACTTTCAAATTCTGTAAATTTTAATGGTCTGTTATCCAAAGCAGAAGGTAATCTAAAACCATAATCAACCAAATTTTGTTTTCTACTTCTATCTCCTTCATACATTGCTCCAATTTGTGGAACAGTAACATGACTTTCATCTACAATAATCAAAAAGTCATCAGGAAAATAATCAATCAAAGTATAAGGTCTTGAGCCTCTTTCTCTACCGCTTAAATGAGCAGAATAATTTTCTACTCCACTACAAAATCCAATTTCTTGTAACATTTCCAAATCATATTTTGTCCTCTGTTCAAGTCTTTGCGCTTCAACTAATTTATTTTCTTGATTTAAAACTAAAAGTCTTTCTTCCAATTCTTTTGAAATTGTACCAACAGCTCTTTCTATTTTTTCCGCACTTGTAGCAAAGTGAGAAGCAGGATAAATTGCAACATGCTCACGAGTTCCTATTACATTACCTGTTAAGGCATCAATTTCTGAAATTTTATCTATTTCATCTCCAAAAAATTCGACTCTAATACTATTTTCAGATGAAGAAACAGGAAATATTTCTAAACTGTCTCCCCTTACACGAAAAGTACCACGAATAAAATTAATATCATTTCTTACATATTGAATATCTACAAGTTTTCTTATAACTTCATCTCTATCTTTTATCATTCCCGGTCTTAATGAAACTACTAAATTTTCATAGTCTATTGGATCGCCTAAACCGTAAATACAAGAAACGGAAGCAACAATAATTACATCTTTTCTTTCAAAAAGAGACATTGTAGCGGAGTGTCTAAGTTTGTCTATCTCATCATTTATTGAGCTGTCTTTTTCTATATAAGTATCGGATTGTGGAACATAGGCTTCAGGTTGATAATAATCATAATAGGACACAAAAAACTCAACAGCATTGTTAGGAAAAAATTCCTTAAATTCACTCGCAAGCTGATAAGCCAAAGTCTTATTATGTGCAATAACCAGCGTTGGTTTTTGAACTTTTTCAATAATATTTGCCATTGTAAAAGTCTTTCCACTTCCTGTAACACCCTTTAAAATTATTTCTTTATTTCCTTTTTTAATTGAATCCGATATTTTTTCAATAGCTTCGGGTTGATCTCCTGTAGGCTTAAATTTTGAATTTAAAACAAACTCCATAATGTACTCCCATTTATTTATTAATCAAATATTTTTATTTAAAATAATCTATATAATATTATACTATATTTTTTATCTATAACATAGCTAATATACCGCAAAAATTTCTTTAATAATCAAATTAAAAACTACTTTCTGTTATAAAATTTTATTGTTGATAATAAATATTGAAAGTGCTATAATTGGTTTATAGTTAAATAAATTTTTATGGAGGTATTTATGTTTTTAGTTGTAAAAAATTTAAACAAATCTTATGGAACAAATGAAAATAAAATTTCCGTTTTAAAAAATATAAATTTTTCTTTAGAAAAAGGTGCACTTTGTACTCTATTAGGACCATCTGGTTCAGGAAAATCGACATTACTTAATGCTATTGGCGGACTTGAAAAAATTGACAGCGGATCTATCATAATAAATGAATATAAAATTTCAAGTTTAAAACAAAATGCCCTTTCAAATTTTAGAAGAAAATATTTAGGCTTTATTTTTCAATTTTATAATTTAATTCCGGACTTAACCGTAACAGAAAATATTCAGGTGGGTTCTTTTATACATAATGACCCTATGGATATTGAAAAATTAATAAAAGATTTAGGTCTATGGGAACATAAAAATAAATATCCAAGACAATTATCAGGTGGACAACAACAAAGATGTGCAATAGGTCGTGCTTTAATAAAAAAACCTGAAATTTTACTTTGTGATGAGCCTACAGGTGCTTTAGATTATAAAACTTCAAAGGATATTTTATCTCTACTTCAAAGAATAAATAATGAATATAAAACTACAATTATCCTTGCAACTCATAATGAAGAAATAACAAAGATGTCTAATATTACAATAAGGCTAAAAGATGGAATTATATGTCAAGAAATTGAAAATGACAAGGTAATGGATGCACAAGAATTGGAGTGGTAACATGAGAAATTTAAATAAAAGAATTCTTAGAGGATTAAAAGCCCAATGGTCAAAAAATTTATTTCTCTTTATACTTCTGTTTTTTATGATTTCCACAACTTCAGGCATGTTAGTTTCATCAGGAAGTATCAAGACTTTATATTATGAACTTATGTCAACTGGAGTTGTTGAAGATGGAAAAATATTATTCGCATTTGACCCTACAGATGAAATATTAAGATCCATTGAAAAAACTAATGTTAAAGTCGAAAAAGCTCCTTACGTTGATGCAAAAATTAATAAAATTAAAGATGATAAAGATGAAAAGACAATTAGACTTTATACAAATAGAAAAAATATAAATCTCCCTGTTATAAATGAAGGTAATCTTGCAAAAAATAAAAATGAAATAGCTATTAATAGACTATTTGCTGAAAATAATAATTTAAAAATAGGTGACAATATTACTTTTAAAAAAGAATTTTTTAAAGATAATAAAGAACGTATTTTTAAAATAGTTGGTTTAATAGCAACTCCAGATTATAATTCATCTTTTCAAAAATCTACAGATTTAATATTTAATGCAATAGATTTTGGAGTAGGATTAGTATCTGATAAAGACAAAGATATTTTTAACGAAAGCAAGTTAAAATATCAAGTTTCATATAGATTTAACGATAGAAACCTAAGTGAAAAAGAAACGAAAGAAAAAAATAAAGAAGTTGTAAATTCTGCAAATATTTCAAAAACAGTTTTAGAACAACTTCCAAAAAAAGATAATAATGCTATAAGTTATTTGATTGACGATATGGGTGGAGATAGGCCTATGGTCATTGTTATGCTTTGTCTAATGGTAACGCTAATAGGATTCATATTTGCACTTTCTATTGTGAGTAAAATACAAGAAGAATCTGAAATAATTGGAATACTTCTTGCGAATGGATATAAAAAATCAGAGCTCGTTATAAATTATATAGCAAACTCTGTTATAATTACATTTTTAGCTGCTGTTTTAGGAAATATTTTTGGGTACACAGTTTTTACAAATTCTTTTAAATCTGTTTACTACAAATCATTTAATATGCAGAACTTTACTCCTAGTTTCAACTTGGAAGCATTAATAATTACGACTATCATACCTATTTCAATAATTTTAATTTTTAATTATATTTATATTTATAGAAAATTAAACTTCACACCTTTAGATTTTTTAAGAAAAAATTTAAAACATTATAAAAATAAAAGAAAATCAAAGTATGAAAATGAATTAAAAGTCAACAAAAACTTTTTAGGTTCATTTAGAAAATCAATTATAAAATCCAACAAAGGTGATTATGTAGCGATAGTACTTGGAATATTTATTACTTCAATATTATTCATCTTTGGAATTTCTGCAAAACCTACATTCGACAACTACGGAAATAATATAAAAGAAAATTTGATTAGTAAATATCAATATGTGCTAAAGGCTTCTATTGAAATTGGCAATAAAACAGCAGAAAAATATACGACTACACCAGCAAGGGTTTATCACAGTATCAAAAAATCAGATGAAGACATACTTCTTTTAGGAATTACTGAAAATTCAAAATACTTTGAAAACACCAAACTACCCGAAAACAAAAATGAGATAGTTATTAGTGAAAATCTTTCAAAGAAACTTAGAAAGTATGTTGGAGATGAAATAACAGTTAAAGGGAAATTGTCAGATAAAGAAAAGACTTATAAAATAGTTAATATACACAAAAAGTCTGCTAATCTTTCAGCATTTATAAAGCAAGAATATTTGAATGAAGAATTAGAGCAAAATAAAGAATTCTTTAATGGATATTTTAGTAATGAAAAATTGGATATTGATGAAAAGTATGTATCAACAACAATAGATGAAAATTCAATGACAGATGTTTCTAAACAAATGTCTAAACTTATGGGACCAATGCTATCTGCATTTATAGCTGTATCTACAATATTCTTAGCAGGCTTTACTTACAGTCTAATGAAAATAATAACAGATAAAAATACTATCCAAATTGCATATTTAAAAATTTTCGGTTACACGAATAGAGAAATTTCAAAAATCTATATTCGACCAGTAACTCTAACAGTATTATTAAGTTTAATAGCTTTAATACCACTTGAAATATATACAGTAAAACAAATAATGTATTATTCAATGCTAAAATTTTCAGGATATTTAGAGCTTGATATTTCGCCAAAAATTGTAATAATGTCAATTGTGATAACTATTGCTACTTATTTATTTGTAAGTATATTACAATTTTATAGAATATCAAAAATGAATTTCAGCGAAGTTCTAAAAAACAGAGAATAATTTACTATCACTTAATTCTGTCATAATCAAGAGTATAATCTTATATTTAATTTAGAAAACAACGGAAAAAAATTCCGTTGTTTTTTATGACAACTTTAATCCCATTAAATTAATATATCTAGTATTCAACAGAAAATTATGGTATAATATGTGTGTATAAATTTTAGGAGGAATCATGAAAAAAGTAGTTGGGATAAGATTCAAAGAAGCCGGAAAGATATATTACTTTGATCCCTGCAACTTTAGTATAAATAAAAATGATAATGTAATCGTAGAAACTTCTCGTGGTATAGAGTATGGAAATGTAGCCATTGAACCTAGAGAAGTTGAAGAATCAAAACTAGTTTCATCATTAAAACCAGTTTTGAGAATTGCTGATAACATGGATGATTATATACATGAAGAAAATAAAAAGAAAGCTAAAGATGCTATTGAAATTTGCAAAGTAAAAGCAAATGAACACGGCTTAGATATGAAATTAGTTGATTGTGAATATACTTTTGACAATCAAAAAGTTATTTTTTACTTTGTTTCTGACAATAGAATTGATTTTAGAGAATTGGTTAAGGACCTTGCATATATATTTAAAAATAGAATCGAACTTAGACAAATTGGAGTTAGAGATCATGCGAAAATAGTAGGTGCTCTCGGCTCTTGTGGTCAAGTTTGTTGTTGCAAAAGATTTTTAGGAGAATTTGCTCCAGTAACAATAAAAATGGCAAGAGATCAATCTCTATCTCTAAATCAAAATAAAATTTCAGGAACATGTGGTAGACTAATGTGTTGTTTGAAATACGAACAAAATGTTTACGAGGAAAAATTAAAAAAAATTCCACCTTGTGGTACTTATGTAATAACAAGTGAAGGCAAAGGAATTATAGTTGACAGTTATACTCTATCAGAAATTGTAAAAGTAAAGATAGTAAATGAAGATAATAATACTGAAACTATTAAACCATTTTTTGTAGATGATATTGCAGTTACAAAAGAAAGAGATATGTCTTACGCTAAAAAAGATGAAGATATTCAATTTGAATATATTGAGGAATTATTATAAAAACATTAAAAAATAGAGTTGTTTCTAACTCTATTTTTTTGTTATGTCAATTAATTTTTTATAATCTAATTACCAATTTTTATATATTCTATTTTGTTTCTTTCCAATAATTCTATCGCATATTCATCCATTCTATAACTATTTTCATAGTAAATCTTTGAAATTCCTGCTTGAATTAAAGCCTTAGTACAATTTAAACAAGGAAAATGAGTTACATAACAAGTACAGCCTTTTACTTTTATTCCTTCTCTTGCACAATATAAAAGTGCATTTTGCTCTGCATGAATCGTTGCAATACAATGTCCATCTCTCATCGTATGACCTATTTCATCACATTGAGGATTACCTGAAATTGATCCATTATATCCTGTTGATACAATTCTATTGTCCTTATTAACTAAAACACAGCCAACATAAGCTCTATCACAAGTTCCTCTTGTTGCAACCATCTTCGCCAAATCCATAAAATATTCTTCCCAAGGTTTCCTCATACTCCCTCCTACTTTCCAAATAATTTTTTCTCTATTTCATCTAGTTGATTTAAAGTTTTGTCGTCTAGGGTATTGAAATAGCTTTTGTTTGTAATTCTATTTTTCGTTTCATAACGATTACTTTTGTTTTTTAAATTTTCATAACGGAACAATAATTCTTTTGAAGTCAATACTATTCCACCTCTTTGTGTAACAAGTTTTTGAATAAGAGTGTCGTCTGTTCCGACAGAAACTAATATTTTTCTTCCAATTTCATCCAATTTCTTTTCAATAAATTGGTCCGCAGTTTCATTTTGCTTTGTGTAGACAACTTCAATTCCTTTTATAACTTCTGAAGAACCTTTGAAATTAATCTTATATGCATCAAAGACAAGTAACAAATCTATTCCTATTAATTTTGAAAATTCGCCCATATCATAAATTAATTCATTTCTTGCATTTTCAAAACTCAATTTTAAAAATGGTTTATATTTTTCCCAAGCATTTAAAATATTGTAACCGTCAATTATAATTAATTTTTTATTTTTCATCTCTTTGTCTTAATGCCTCATAAACTAGAACTGCACAGGCATTTGATGCGTTAAGGCTTGAAACTTTACCTTTCATTGGAAGTTTGGTTAAAAAATCACATCTCTTTCTTATAAGTTGTCCCATTCCCTTTCCTTCATTTCCAATTACTATTGCAATATTTCCTTTAAAATCTATATCTGTATATATCTTTTCAGCCTCTCCACAAGCACCATAAACCCATACATTTTCTTTTTGTAATTTTAAAATTGTATCTGCAATATTTGCAACTTTCGCTATTTTAATATGGTTTACCGCTCCGGCAGATGATTTTTGAACAATTGAGGTAACTGGCGCTTGATTTCTCTTAGAAACTATAATTCCATGAACACCAACGGCTTCACAAGTACGAATTATAGCTCCAAAATTATGTGGATCTTCAATCTCATCAAGAATCACTAAAAATAAATCTTCATTTTTATCTCTAGCACTTTGTAATATTTCTTCAATTGTTGAATACTCAAAACTTGAAATTAATGCACAAACTCCTTGATGAACAACTCCGTCAGCCATATTTTCTAATTTATTTTTATCAATTTCTGAAATTAGAATACCATTTGCCTTTGCTTTACCAATTATTTTATTTATTGAGCCCTTTAAATCACCTTTTAAAATATATATTTTCTCTACTTTTCTATCGCTTTCTAATGCCTCTAATACAGCATTTCTTCCGAATATATAGTCACTCATATTACACCCTTTTCCAAATAACACCATTTCTTGTGTCTTTTAATTCTATATTCATTTCTTTTAAAGCATCACGAATTTCATCAGCTCTTTTAAAGTCTTTATTCTTTCTAGCTTCTTCTCTTTCTTCAATAAGTTTTTCAACTTTTTCATCTAAATTATCATCATCTTCTTTATATAACAGACCTAAAACAGATGCAAAATCAGAAAGCAACTTAACAGCTCCCTTTACAACTTTCAAGTCAGTATTTTCATCAAATGTATTTGCATAACGAATAAGCTCATAAACTTTAGAAATAGCATCAGCTGTATTTAAATCGTCATCCATACAATCTAAAAATTCTTTTTTCAGTTCAACTAATCTGGAAATATCTCCATCTTCTTTTTCTTCACAAATTTCTAAAAGTCTTTCTAAATGTTCTTTACCATTATACATTCTTTCAAGTCCATTTTTTGTTTGTTCCATAACTTCTCTACTGAAATTTAGAGGATTTCGATAATGTGTTGATAAAATCCAAAGTCTGATTACTTCCAAGTCATATTCTTTTTGAATATCTTTTATTGTAAAGAAATTTCCTTTTGATTTACTCATCTTTACATTATCTATATTAATCATTCCATTATGCATCCAGTAATTAGCAAAAACTTTCCCATTACAACATTCAGACTGAGCAATCTCATTTTCATGATGAGGAAATTGTAAATCTTCTCCACCCGCATGAATGTCTATTGTATCTCCTAAATATTTCTTTGCCATTACCGAACACTCAAGATGCCAGCCCGGTCTTCCCATTCCCCAAGGACTTTCCCAAGCTGGCTCTGTTTCATCTTTTCTTTTTTTCCAAAGTGCAAAATCAAGAGGATTTTTCTTTTCATCAGAAATATCAATCCTTGCTCCTGCTCTTAAATCATCAATATTTTTTTTAGATAATTTTCCATAATCCTTAGCTTTTGTAATATCAAAATATACATTACCATCGACATTATATGCAATGCCTTTTTCTTCTAAAACTTTTACAAATTCTATCATCTCATTGATACATTCTGTAGCTTTTGGATGAATTGTATGACTTTCAAAAAGATTTAAACCATAACTATCTTCAAGATATGCATCAATATATTTTTTTGTAATATCTGTAAAAGGTACATTTTCTTCTTTTGCTCTATTTATAATCTTATCGTCAATATCTGTAAAATTACTTACAAATTTTACATCATAACCTATATATAAAAGATATCTTCTCAAAGTATCATAAACAATCATAGGTCTTGAATTACCAATATGAATATAATTATAAACCGTTGGACCACAAACATAAATCAATGCCTTTCCAGCTTGAATAGGCTTAAAATCTTCTTTTTTTCTAGTTAATGTGTTATAAATCTTCATATTACACCTCTCTATTTTTTAAAATTTTATAATATTTTACTACTTAAAATTATTTAATATAAAACAAAACGTCTCTTGAAAAAACAAGAGACGAAAAAATTCCGCGGTTCCACTCTAATTGAAAAAATCCACTTAAATTGCTATAAAGTAGCAAACAATACTCCAAGGACGCACCTTCAACATTGATGTCTTTCACCAGACAACATCTCTCTTTAAATCGTTGTTTCTTTCCCTTTTCAACATATATATTTATTTATAATAGGATACTAAATTATTAAGAAAAAGTCAATATTTTAATTAGACTTTTCTTCTTTTATTTTTAAAAGCAAGTCAACTCTATCAGTAATAATTCCGTCAACTTTTTTATTTATAAGTTTTCTCATATCTTTTTCTGTATTTATTGTCCAATAACAAACAGCAATATTGTGTTTATGAAATTTATAAATTAAATACTTCGTATCTAATGGAAGTTTTTCAAATCTTGGAATCATCATTGCATGAGTATTAAATTTTTTAAAACTATCATATCCAAAATATGAAGCCAATACAACTTCAGTAGTCTTTTGCATAGATCCGGAAATGATAATTTCGCCTTTACTAATTTTTCTTAAATGTTTAAGATTTTCTTCATTAAAACTTGAAAAAATTACATTTTTTTCCAAATTATATTCTTTTACAAATTTATATAAAAGTTCTGCAGACTTTAATCCTACTTCTCCATCATCTTTAATATCTATACTATATACAACATCATCTCTAAATTTTTCAAAAAGTGCAGAAACTTCCATTGGATATAATCCATTCACCCTATTTTCAGCATAAGGAAAATCTCCATTAATATCTTTAAATTTATATCCAAAATTAAGTTCTTTTAATTCATCATAAGTATAATCTATAACCTTTCCTGTCCCATCAGTTGTTTCATCAATATCTTCATTATGTTGAGTTATTATTTTACCATCTTTTGTAAGTCTTATATCTGTTTCAAAAGCATCAACACCCAGTTCAAAAGACTTCAGAAAAGCTAATTCCGTATTTTCCGGAAATAAATGACTTGAACCCCTATGTGCAAAGATAAGCGGAAAACTTCCATTCCTAAAAATATTTCTTGCCTTCTTTTCTTTTTTAAAACATGAAAATTGTAATAACACATAAATTACCACTAAAATTAATAAAAACATATACATAAACGCATCTCCTAAAATTATAATCATAATAATCCAATTATTTAAAAGAAAAATCTGATATGGACAATATAATTATATCATATAAATAAAAATTATGATATAATTATATTGCTTATATTTTATTAAATAAATTAGCAGAGGTGTATATTATGTTAGGAGATTTTTTTGGAGATAAAAAATATTTCGTTAGAACTATTTTTTATATACTAATGGGCGATTTAATCTGTTCATTTGCAGTAGTTAAATGTTTAGTTCCTGCAGGACTTCTTTCAGGTGGACTTGGTGGTATCGGACTTATGATTGAATACCTAACAGGTCTTCCAACAGGTATTTCAGTTTTTATTTTGAATCTACCTATGATGATTGTCGGTGCCTTTTTTTTGAATAAAAAATTTATGACCTACGCATTTTTATCAACTTTTATCTACTCATTTATATTAGTTGCGATGCGTCATATTCCTATTGATTTCAAACTTGATAATAATATGTTATATGCAATTTTTGGAGGTTTTATAAATGGTCTAGGAATGGGAATTTTATTTAAACATGGAGCGTGCCAAGGTGGTCTTGATATCTTAGCAACTATTTTTAAAACAAAACTTAATGTAAACATCGGTTCATCTCTTATGGCCATAAATGCAATTATAATAGGTATTGCATCTTATATATTCAGCCTTGAAAGAGGGCTTTTAACCATTGTTTCAATGTATGTCGCCTACAAAATGCTCGATAAAATACAAATGGGCTTTGGAGATACAAAGCAAATTATGATTGTAACATCAAAGCAAAGAGAAGTTACAGATAGAATTTTATCCGATCTACATAGAGGTGTTACGCTTCTTCATGGAGAAGGTGCATTTACACATAAACAGCAAAATGTCGTATACTGCATTGTAAGTACAAGACAAGTAGTAACTATAAAAAGAATATTGGATGAAGTCGATCCGACTGCATTTTTAATAATATCTGAGGCTTATGAAGTTAAAGGTCGAGGATTTAAAATACAAGAGATTTAGGAGGGTTTTATTTTGAATAATATTTTAACATTTAATGAACTTAAAGAAATAGCAAAAAAAATTGCAATGGATGATGATAGGGTTGAAAAACTTTATATTGAACAGTTGGAAACACAAAGTATGTCCAGCGACGTAAACTTTTTTAATGTTTTATACTTAGTAAAAGATTTATCTTTTGATGACGCTTCATTTGAATTTATTGAACATTTTGGCGATGTTTTAACTATGTTTGAAAACACAGAAAATGAAAATGTAATAGAATATAGAATAATTTATGAAAACTTTACTCAAGGAATTTTCAGAATTGTGTCTAAACAATCAATAGATGTCTTAGAAGAACTTGAAGAAAAATACATTTGCGTACTTAATAAAGATGAAAACAAAAAAAGCGGAGTATATATTGAAAAAAAAGTGCATAAACTTACAGAAGATGAATTTTTAGTAAATACTTGTGAATTTTTCTGGAATATTTTAAAATTCGGAAACAAACTATACACAAAAGAATTTTTGAATGTATCGGAAGAATATAGAAAAGTTTTGTCTTTACTAGACGAACATTTAAAACACTATGTTCTATCTGAAAATAAATACCTTATAGAATTAGGAAAAGAAAATAAACTGGTTTTTAACTATGTTGATACAGAAATTTTTGAAAAGTATTTAACTTGCTATTCAAAATTAGAATTGGATTCTCTATGGATTGCTCTATTTAATATCTGTGGACTGTTTAGAAAACTGTCATTACAAATAGCAATTAACTTAAGATTTGACTATGCAAAAGAATTGGATAGAGATACAGTAACATATTTAAGAGAATTAAAACAAAAAGCAAATAATAGATAAATTAGATAATTATTTTTTAGGAAAATAAAATATGGATAATATGAAATTTATAAAAATAACAAATGATAATTTTGACGAATTAAAAATTTTACAAACAAAATATAAATCTGAAATAGGTGAAGAAGAACCTACTTATGAAAATTTTCTAAATTTGGAAAGAGCAATATCAGACGAAAATATTTACTTTTTTGGTTGTATATGTAATGGAAAATTAGTTGCTTGTTGCTCAATAAGTACAATATTTTCTACTTTCAACTACGAAAAAGGTGGAATCTTTGAAGATTTTTTCATTATCAAAGAATATAGGCACAAGGGAATAGCTAAACAATTAATAAAATTTGCATACAAAGAAAGTAAAACAAGTTCTTTGATAGTTGGTTCTGCAGATTGTGATGTTGATATGTACAAATCATTAGGATTTAAAATTTTAATTGGAAATATGTTAACATTTGAAAATTAATTTTAATTTTTATAATTCCATACTTACCTATAAATTTTTTACAAAGGAGAAAATATGATTGATTGGAAACAGCTTCCCAAAATTGATGCTCATATTCATCTAACTCCACAAGATGTAATAGATGCAAATATCGAATATGACGGTGCATTTATTACAAACGGTTCTATTGATGATTATATTGAAATAATGAAAAAATATAATATAGAATGTGCTTTTATTATGCCATTCAATGACCCATATGCGTTATCTATGGATTTTACAGTAGAAACATCTCATAAAAATCTTTCAAAAATGATAAAAGATAAGAACTCAAAATTTTATTGTTTTGCTGATATTGACATTAGAAAAAATATAAAAGACACAATTAAAGAAATAGAAAAAGTCTTAACACTTGAAGAATTTATAGGGATAAAAATTCACTCAACGAATACTTATTACCCTATTGATGGTTTTTATTATGAAAAAATATTCGAATATGCGAGTAAAAATAATATTTTAATAGAAATTCATTCTTATCCCAGAGACCATTTGTCAGATGATGTATGTTCTCCAAGCAGAATAAAAAATATTCTTAGTAAATATCCAAATTTAAGACTATCAATAGCACATTTAGGCGGTTTTCAATATGAAGAATTAATTGGGCTAAATGCGTATTTTAATATGTCAGCAATTTTGCCCGATATGGTTAATAAATTAGGAATAGAAAAAACGAATAGGATATTACGCTCGTTAGGTGTGGATAAATTAATTTTTGCTTCAGATTATCCTGACAGCAGATGCTTAAAACCAAACGAAATTTATGATAAATATTTTGAAATATTGGAACAAATGGATTTTTCACAAGAAGAAGCTGAAAAAATCTGTAAATATAACGCTTTAAAGATGATAGGTAAAATATAAAAATAAGAACTCCACCCTTCCACGATGCTTCGCATCGGGTGGGTACCCGGAAACCTTGTTATTTCATAATAAGAACCCCACCCTTCCACGATGCTTCGCATCGGGTGGGTTCCCGTGAACCTTGTTGTTTCACAATAAAAGTGCATCAAATTATAAAATGATGCACTTTTTATATCTAAATATTTAATTTTAGTTTTAGCGAAATCCAAATTTCTTTACACTTGAACCTCAATTTTAGTTTTTGTAAATCTATCAATATAATAATACTTTAGCATAAACTAGCTAATCACCGATAAACTTTTATATCAATAACCTTCTCTGTCTTTCCATACTATATACATACAATCTTATGATAAATTTACAACCACATTGCGTGTAATATCTTTTGTGTTTTATATTACTTCACATTGTATCTCTAGTATAATTTAATTTTACTAATCTTTAATCTTTAGTATCAGCCTATATGATTTTAAAATTAATACATTTTTTAAATATTCAAATATCTTCATATCTTAATATTTAATTTTATAAATACCTAAAGATTCTAATACTCTCATACTCAACCTTATAAATATTCAAATATCTTGCTACTATCGTATTTAATTTTATAAATATTTAAAAGTTTTATATCATCATATCCAATTTTATAAATATTCAAATTTCTTGATACTCTCGTATTAACTTTTGTAAATACTTAAATGTTTTATATTATCATATTCAATTCTATAAATATAACAATATCCTAACAACTTTAAATTTGATTTTACAAATACTCTAATATCTCAACCCTCTTATATTTAACCTTATAAATATTCAAATATCTTAATACTTTTATATTTAATTTTATAAATACTCTAATATCTCAATTCTCTTATATTTAATTTTATAAATATTCGAATATCTTAATATCATTAGATTTAATTTTATAAATATTTAAATAATCTGATATCCTTATATTTAATTAGATTTAATTTTATATCATCCTATCATACAACTTAATACAGTGATTTTTTTCAATTAGTTTTTAATAAAAGTAAATAAAGTTAATTATACTATTTTCCAATCTCTACATTCACAAAATATATTATCTGCTGTTCAAGTTGCTGGAATCGTAAGTTTCTACAAAAAACCAATGATTCAGCAACTCTGATGAAATTGTTTTTAAAATTTTCATTGGTCTTACCTCCAGTCTTCAAACTATTTAACGCGTTATCTTGTTTGTTGTATATATTATACCCCATTAATTTAAATTTGTCAACACTTTATTGTGATTTTTTTTAATTTTTTTCACTTTTTTTACATTTTTTTGAAATTTTTTAAGTTTTTTTGATTTTTTTATTAAAATTTATAATTTTCAATCATCTTTTTCTAAATTTTTTCTTTCCAACTCCAAAAGTTTCTGTTTTATTTCTAATCCTTCAGCATAACCAACAAGTTTTCCATCACTTCCTATTACTCTATGACAAGGAATTATAATCGGCAATTTATTTCTATTATTCGCTCCGCCTACTGCTCTTTGCGAATTTTCATTTCCAATTTTTCTTGCAATATCTTTATAACTACAAGTTTCTCCATAAGGAATTTCCGTTAAAGCCTTATATACCTTTAATGCAAACTCGCTTCCATCCACTTTAAATGGGAATGTAAAGTTTTTTCTTTTCCCACAAAAATATTCTTCCAATTCTTTTTTTGCCAATTTTAAAATTTCAGTTTCAGGATTAATAACTTTTTCATCTTTTACAAATTTTATCTCAATTATTTTCTCCTGATCTTCAACAACTTTTATTTCTCCAATTGGACTGTTAAAAACTATATAATTCATAATTCACCTATTCTATATTTAAAAGTTTGTATATATCAATATTACATTTTTCATCAAAATATCTTTTTAGTTCTAAAAACTTTTTCCATTTTTCAATAGTATACTCGTTTATTCCATTTCTGATTGCAACATCAAACAGCCTAATTTCCAATCTTACAAATCCTTCAGCAGTTCCTAAAGCATCACAGAGTTGAATCAATCTATCATAATCATCATAAATAATTTCTTTCAATTTGTTTTCAAGAAAATCCAACTTTTCTTTGGGTAAATCTAATTTTCCATTATAGCAATATATAGTTTGAATAGGAAATGAATGTGTTAAACAAATTCTTGCACCTTCATAAAAATTTTTTTCATCCAAAAAAATCATTCCGTCATATACATGTTTTATATGTGAAAATCCGAATCTTCTACCAATATCATGTAACAATCCCAGTACAAATGCTTTTTCAGAATCTAAATATTCAGTATTTTTTGCGATAATCTCCGCACATTTTGCAACATTTAAAGAATGTTCAAACCACCTACCACAATTTAATTTATTGGCTTCATTCAATAAAATCATAGCATATTCTCTATCTATATTCATAATTACCTCATCAAAAAAAGATGAACATCATCTCTTAAAACTAATCAACTACAAAAATTCCTCCATTAAGCTCCTTTATAAATCCCTTTAGTTCCAATGCAGTTAAAATTGTATTTGTTTCTATGATTGAAAAACCTGTTATAGTTGAAATTTTATTTTGAGATTTCGGTTCTTCATTTATTAAATTATAAATCAAAAGTTCTTTTGCATCCAAAATATCTAAATCTTTTTCTTCTTTATTTTTATTTAAAATAAATTCTGAAAAATCAATAACACCGTCTATAATATCCTGATAATCCGTAGCAATCAATGCTCCGTCTTTTATCAATTTATTCGTTCCTCTACTATATAAACTATTTATATTTCCTGGAAGTGCAAAAATTTCTTTTGACTGTTCATTTGCAAATCTTGAAGTTATAAGTGTACCTGAACGATCTTGTGCTTCGATAACCAATAATGCTTTTGAAAGTCCTGAAATAATTCTGTTTCTAACAGGAAAATTATGAGCTAAAGGTGGCATCCCAATAGGAAACTCACTCATAACTGCCCCATTTTCTATAATTTCGTCATACAATCTGTAATTAGTTTTAGGATAGGCTATATCAACTCCACAACCTAAAACGGCTATAGTTCTCCCCCCTGATTTTAAAGCAGCTCTATGTGAAATGGAATCAATACCCAAAGCCATTCCTGAAACAATTCTTATTCCAAGTTCTGAAATTGACCTTGCAAAATATTCCGTTGCCCAAGCTCCATAATTGGTACATTTCCTAGAGCCTACAATTGAGAGAGCAAATTCATCTTCAGGTAAAATATCTCCCTTATAGTAAATAACTTGTGGAATATATTCAATATCTTTTAGATTAATTGGATAATTTTCACTCAAAATACTTACATAATTAACCTTCTTTTTCTCTAAATAATCTCTATAAGCATCTGAATTAAATTTTTCTCTCTCTTCAACTAATTTTTCAATATTATTCTTAGTTAAAAGTTTATTTTCTTTAAAATAGTCTCCGGATAAATCAAAAATCTCCTCAATATGTTCCAAAGTAAAATGATTTAATAATTCATCTTTAATTTTATAATCAAAATTCAAATAACTCAAAAACAGTAAAGCATCTTCATTTTTCATAACTAACTCCAATATTTATTACTCAAACTTCTATATCTGATAGCTTCTAACAGATGTTCTTCCTTGATTTCTTCACTTCCATCCAAGTCTGCAATTGTTCTTGTCAACTTCAAAATTTTATTAAAAGATCTTGCTGAAAACTTAAACTTTTTAAAAGCAAATTCTATAATTTTTTCAAGTTTTTCATCTAAAATAATATATTTCTTAATCTGTCTAGCTGAAAGATTTGCATTATTATATATTTTTTCATTTTTATATCTTTCAAGTTGAATTTTTCTAGCTTTTTCAACTCTTTTTCTAATTTCAAAAGAAGTTTCTAAAACTTCTTTTGAAGATAAATCGTCATATTTCACAGGTTCAACTTCAACTTGAATATCAATTCTATCAAGTATTGGTCCTGAAATTTTGCTCAAATATCTTTGGATTTGTAACTGTGAACAAGTGCATTTTTCGGTTTGTGATCCATAATTCCCACAAGGGCAAGGATTTAATGCACAAATAGTTACAAAATTTGAATAATAAGTAATTGATGAATTAGCCCTTGAAATAGTAACTTTTCCATCTTCCATAGGCTGCCTTAAAACTTCAATAGCCTGTTTTGAAAACTCAGGAAATTCATCTAAAAATAAAACACCATTATGTGCAAGAGAAACTTCCCCGGGTTTTGGAATTTTACCCCCACCAACAAGAGAAATAGGACTGCTTGTATGATGTGGAGACCTGAAAGGTCTTTGAGTAACCAATTTATTATTCTTAAGTTTTCCGGCTATTGAATAAATTTTTGTACATTCAATACATTCATCAAAAGTTAATTTAGGTAAAATTGTCGGTAATCTTTTGGCAATCATAGTTTTTCCGCTCCCTGGAGGGCCAACCATCAGCAAATTATGTCCTCCCGCAGCAGAAATTTCCATTGCTCTCTTTAAATTTTCCTGACCTTTTATATCCGAAAAATCTATATCATATTTTATTTCCTCATCTAAATTTACTTTTACAATATCTTCTTTCTTTATTTCGATAACTCCATTTAAACAATCAACTAATTCTTTTAAATGTGAAATTGGATAAATCTCTATTCCTTGAACTACATTAACTTCATTTTTAATAGCATTAGGAATAAAGAACTTTTTAAAACCAAGTTCTTTTAAAGAGATAATCATAGGTAAAGCTCCGTCAAAAGTAATAACCCTTCCGTCAAGAGAAAGCTCTCCTAAAAAAACAGTTTTTTCATCAGGCAAATACTCAATAACTCCAATGGCAAGTAACATACTGACAGCTATTGCCAAATCAATTTGAGAGCCGTCTTTTTTTAAATTTGCAGGAGCTAAATTTATAGTAACTCTCCCCGGTGGAATTGAATATCCACTATTTGAAATTGCAGACTTTACTCTTTCCTTTGATTCCTTTATAGATAAATCAGGAAGCCCTACAATATTAAAAGCCTGAAGTCCACTTGATAAATCTGCTTCAACATCAATATCATAACCATTTAATCCATTTAACACACAAGTCTTAGTCTTTGAATACATATCTTACCTACTTTCTAGCACATTCAGATGCCGTTCCTAAAAGTATTTGAAGTCCATGCTCTCCGGAATCTATAATATACTCTAAAGATTCTCTAACAGCTTTTGGACTACCGGGTAAATTTATAATTAAGCTGTCGTTCCTAATAACTGAAACAGCTCTTGAAAGCATTGCTCTCTTTGTAATTGTCAAACTGTATTGTCTGATAGAATCACAAATTCCAAATGCATTTTTAGTCGCAACATTCAAAGTTGCTTCAGGCGTAACATCTCTCTTACTAAAGCCTGTTCCACCTGTTGTTAAAATTAAATTAGCCCCTAAAACATCACTAGCATATTTTAATTTTTCTTCTATTGTTGCTTGATCATCCGGAATAATAATCTTATCAATAACTTCATAATTATTTTCTTTTAGTATCTCAACAATTACTTCGCCTGAAGTATCAACTCTCTCCCCGATTGAACCCTTATCAGAAACGGTAATTACATAAGCAGTAAACATAAATCCTCCTAAAAAGCATTTTCTATATGTGTAATTTTATAATTGTCAAAAATTATTTCTATAACATCAAAACGAATTTTTGCTCCAAATAAATTTTTCTCCATCATATAAATCTGTGCAACGTCTTGTATCTTTTTTATTTTACTTCCATTTACAAACTCTCTGGGAAAACCAAAATTTATATTTTTTCTAGCCTTAACCTCAATAAAAACTAAAAAATCTTTATCTTTTGCTATTATATCAATCTCTCCAAAAGGTTTTAAAAAATTTCTCTCAATAATTTCATAACCCTTTTCTAAAAGAAATTTAACAGCCATATCTTCCCCTAATTTTCCAATATCTTTAGCTTTCATATTCTTTTTTCTTTTCAAAATATTTTTTCAAAAAAGTTACTCTATGAATTGGAGTAACCCCATTTTCATCAATTCCCTTATAATGAGCCTTTGTTCCATATCCTACATTTTTTATAAAATTATAGTTCGGATATTTTTCCTCATACTCAACAAACATACTATCTCTGTATTCTTTTGCAATTATTGAAGCACAAGAAACCACATAAGAAAGCTCATCTCCGTGAATTAAATTAATCTGTGGAATATCGACATCAACTTTTTCTGCATCAGTTATCAAAAAATCGCCTGAAACTTTATTCCCTTCTAAATCCTTTATATCGGAAATTGCAATCTTCATAGCAAGCCTACTCGCCTGTTTTATATTTATCTCATCAATTTTTACATTATCCACAATTCCAATTCCGTAGCCTACACATTCTTCTAAAATTTTATCATAAAGTGCCAATCTTTTCTTTTTAGAAAGTTTCTTACTGTCCGTTACTCCCTCAATCTTGCTATCCTTTTTCATAATAATTGCACAGGAAACGACAGGGCCGGCGAGACAACCTCTTCCAACTTCATCAACGCCGATAATTAAATTATATTTTTTGTAGATATTCTCCAGTTCTTCTCTAATTTCCATTATCTTCCTCAAATTTTTCAATATCTTCTACAGTTTCTAAAGTAATTCTTCCAAGTTTCACTTTTCTAAAATCATCAAAAACTAAATTTGCAACCTTAAAATAATCAATTTCATTTTTCTTTAAAATTGCCCCTCTATTTCTTCCGATTTCATCCATTAAATACAATGTATCCTCATAGGAATCTTCAGATAGATTATATCTATTTTTCAAAATATTTACATCTCTTTTATTTAGTTCATCAATAAAACGAAAAGCTAAATTTTCAATGTCCATAATCTCATCCTTAATTGCACCGGTAAAAGCTAAATGCAACCCAATTCTTTCATCTTCAAATTTTGGCCAAAGAACCCCTGGAGTATCTAAAAGTTCTAAATCATTCTTTGTCTTAATCCATTGAACCTGTTTTGTAACACCAGGTCTATCTCCTATTTTTGCACTCTTTCTCTTTGAAATTGAATTAATAAAAGTAGATTTCCCAACATTTGGAATCCCTACAATCATCATTCTAATTGTCTTTGCAGAAAGATTTTTTTCTTCAAGCTTTTTAAATTTATCAGCCAACATCTCTTTAGCAACAGAATAAATCTTATCCAAACCCTTTGAATGAAGTGCATCTACAACAACAGCTCCATAACCCTTTTTCCTATAATAACTGAGCCACTTTTTAGTCTCATTTTCATCAGCCATATCCGATTTATTCAAAATCATAATTCTTGGCTTATCCTTTAAAACATCATCAATAACAGGATTTTTACTACTTATTGGAATTCTTGAATCAATAATCTCTCCAACAATATCAACCAATTTTAATGATGATCTTATATTATCCATAGTCTTTTTCATATGACCTGGATACCAATTTATATTCATTACTTCCTCCAAACCTTATAAATAAAAGCTAGTTTATTTTTTCTTTTTTACTACAAAAATCTTTCATATTATAATATATAAGTAAAGAGGTGAGAATTCTATCTCCCTCCATCTAAATTAATTTCACACTTAAAATTATATATATTTTTTGTTGTTTATAAGTTTTACTCCTAATACCTATATAGATTACATTATTTATCAATTTATATTACAATTAGATTATAAAGCCACAAATAGTTTTTGTCAATGTTTATAAATTTTGACTTGTATTTTAGCAACATAAAAAGCAAGGTTCGCCAGCCTTGCTTTTTTATTTGCATTCTAATATGTGAGATTTACTTAACCTCTAAAGAATTATAATCTTAACCACATAATACCAAAAATCACAAAAAAGTCAACTCTCCTTAGAAAGATATATTGTAATTTATATTTTAGTAGCTATGTAGATTACATTACTCTCAAACTAATTTTAGTAATATACTCTCACATCAATTCATATATCATCATTCTTTTCAAAATCTTTTTCCATACTATTTTACATTCCTTACAATTTTTAGTCTATACTATAAAAATTCAAAAATACTTTATCCTAATATCTATGTTAATTACACTCTTGTATAAAATATTAAATATATAGTTTTAAAATCTCACAATTTTTTATACTAAAAATCTTTAAATATCTTCGAGATTTATTGTTGCCATCTGCTCATTAGGAAAAATGCCAAAAAGCTGTGGCACATATCGAGCAATAACTTTAATAAGATATCCCGAAATAAACTTAGTCATAATCATACCTATTGGAAAAATCAATATTTTTGGAATAGCAAAAGGGATAAGTCCAAGAAGCGGTAAAATCACCTGTTGCAAAAGAGGCATATGAATTACTAAAATTCCCATAGTAACACGGTTAATTCCCTCTTCGTTTTGCTCACTTATTACCGGTTCATTCTTTTCCCAATTACGGCTAATAAGAGATGAAATACTAAGTACAAGCAAACAACCTGAAAAAGAGTTTACAAAAAACCAAATTATATTTCCATAATCTCCACTTCTTAGCAATACCATTTCAAGACTTTCTGCTCTTAAAACACTTCCTGCAATAAATACAGTAGCCGAAAATATAAATATTAAAACTGTACTCAGCAGATTCTTTGCTACTTTTTCAATCAGTGGCTTTATAGAATATCCTACCAACATGAAACCTGCGGCAGTAAAAGCTATATTGATACACCAAGGATAAGAAAGATTCCCAATCTTTGGAAGAAAGATACCTACTATAAATAAAAGTACAGTAAATAACGGCAAAGTAAATCTCTTTATAGAAGCAAAACTCAAAGTAAAAACAATAACCCCCTCTGATATAATTCTGGCCATAAACATACAAGGAAAAAACCATAATATAGGAAGTGTACCAGCTCTAATTAAAGATTCATACGAACCATATAGTAACCAAATTAAGTTTTTATACGAAAAATTTGAATAAATCAATGACCATAAAAAGTAAGGAAAAACAAAGGAAAGAGCCATTCTACGCAGAAAATCGCACCATCCTTTTTTCCCTTCCTCCTTATGTGTAATAAGTTCGAGCCCACACAGCAGAAAGAAAATTGGCATATGAAAGGTAAAAATCACTCTACGAAAAAGTAAAGTTTCTCCCATTCTAGCCGTAGCTGTTGCAAGGATAATAACTAATATGGTTATGGTATTTGCAGTTTTAAGGAAGGTAACTGCATCTCCTTTTTTCTTTCTAAGCACTGTTCTTTTCACCTTATGGTTCTATTATATTAAAAGAAGTCGTTGGTGGTGCCATATATTTTAACAGACGTAATAGTACAGTTTTATCACCTGTTACAACAATCTGATCTATAACTTCTTTTTTACCAAATATAAGAGATAAGAACTGAAGACGGTTCAAACTAATTGAACAGTCTACATTACTTTTTGATTCACCCTTATAAACAAGAAGAATACCATCTCTTCTGATAGTAAAGAATTCTTCATTCGTATCAGTAATCTTAAGGTTAAGAGTAAATTCATCATTCTGTGCCAACATAGAATCTGTCATAATATCTATATATGAGAGCATCATTTCTGTTGTCATCCCCATCATCATTGTTTCGAGACCTTTTGCAGTTCCCTCATTATCTGACTGATTTCCTTCAAGAAGCTCCCACGCTCCCATAAGGTATGCACAACGCCATGGACCGCACTCAGCTTGATAGCCAAGCTGTTCAAGTGCCATTGCGCAAAGATTTCTTGCTTCTTGAAAATTTGGTTTAGCAAACACAATTTCCTTTGTAAGCTGAGCTACCCATTGGTACTCTCCTCGTGCAAAATCCTCTTTCGCTTTACTCAAAACTTTTTCTAAATCACCAAGATATGAAATCCATTTTTTTGCAGTATCTTCAGGGGTAAGCAGATTAAGATTGACTGGATTAGCATCATACCAACCCATATAACGTTGATAAACAGCTTTTATATTATGGCTTAGAGTACCATAATATTGACGACAATACCAGACTTTATTTAGCCTATCCGGAAGTTTTAAACTCCTTGAAATTTCAACAGGTGTCATCCCTTGATTAATACAATACAATGTTTGATTATTTATATATTGATAAACCGCAGCTGTATCTTGCATATATTCCTTTATAGTTTCTTTTCCCCAGTGTGGCCAGTTATGAGATTGAAAAACTACATCAGTCTCATCGCCAAAAAGATACTCAGCTTCAAGTATATAGTGTGCCCATGCCTCAGCATCACGTACCTGAGCACCTCTAAGAGTATAAATATTATGCATAGTTCCCGTGCAATTTTCAGCCATCCAAAGACCTTTATATTTAGGAAAATATGCATTCATTTCCACTGGAGCTTCTGTTCCCGGTGTCAAATGAAAGTTGATTTCTAAACCGTCTATAATTACAGTATCATTTCCTTTTATCTCTATTGTAGGTGCCAATAAACCGACCGTCCCTACAGATTGACCGAGTCCAATACCTATTGCCATACGATCTTTTTCTCCAGCTTTCATAGGAGAACCATATTGATATTGAGCCCTTCGTCCCATAGCGGGCCCACAGTAAATATTTTCGCTTACAGCGTGTTTTAAGAAACCTTCAGGTGCCAATATTGGAATCTTACCGGAAGCAAGCTGCTCTTTTAAACTGAGCTTTTCATCTGCCACTTGCTCAGGTTTTATTGCACCCATAATTCCACCATAGTGATCTATGTGAGAATGACTATAAAGAATTGCCTTGATATTAATTTTCCCAAAATGCTTTTCCATAAGTTCCATAGCTGCTTTCATATTTTCCTTGCACATCAAAACATCAAAAATTATCCAGCCATTATCTGTTTTAATAAAAGTTGCATTTGCCATGTCATAGCCACGCACTTGATATATGCCATCACATACTTCAAAAAGTCCTGCATAGGCATTAAGTTGCGTATGTCTCCACAAACTTGGATTTACCGTATCAGGCGCTTCTTTATCCTTGACAAAATCAAAATTCCCAAGATCCCATGCAACTTCCCCATCATCACGCTTAATGACAAGTTTTTCAGGGGATTCAATCAATCCTCTTAATGCACATTCTTTTTCGCGTTCATCTTCAAAGTTAAGTATAGAATACCAAGTTTGATTAGCTTTAGCCGTACTCGATGTCGCACAAGAGCAACAAGTCCTACCTGAAGATTTTCTTTTAATTCTCATAATATTTTTCTCCTTTCAATATGTTTTATAATATAGCATCTTATTTAAATTTGCTTGTCGCTTAGTCAATTTTTGTTATTGTAGGAGCTTCCCACGTTCCATCTAACACACTACCATCGGGTCTGTATATTCTAAGATAAAGATGAAATCCACTCTTACCTATAGGCAACCAATTTTCAATATTTTTATCTGGCTCTTCAGTTTGAAGCACCAAATCTAGAGAATTATCTTCATTTAGCTTGAAGTTACTACGATTACTTATAGCATAACGTTCAATTGGATTTGAAATCAAAAAATCGTCATCTCCATATGCAGTTACTGACCAAAAACCATGTTTCCCCACAGGAGGAAGTCCATCAGCTTTGAAATGAAGCAAGTATTTGTTTTTAGCATCAAGCTTTTCACCATCAGCATCTTCCTCTGCTTTAAGGTAAACTGCAGTATCAACAGGGTTAGCACCAAAACCTGCAATTGCAACAAGACAGCGATATTCATATTGTGTACCAAAACGGCTTATTGGTTCTCCATAAAATTTAAAACTACCATTTCTTACCATAAAATTTGTTGTTTTTTTAATCAGCTTTGGAAGAACACAAGCCTTCATTTCTTGCCAGAATCTGTTTAAATCTGCAGGTGAAAGAAGAGAACTGAAATGACGTCCTGCACCTATTCCTAAATCAGCAAACTCATCAAGCAATTTGCAGTCTTCAGAATATGCAGGATTATCAATTAGAAGTTTATTTACCCTTTCAAAATAAGCATCAGGAGTCAGTTTCATTGCAAGAGCAATTGGAACCCCTTCTTTATCTGGATCACAGGTACCATTAGGCATTTCACCATTATCAAGCCAAACAGATAAAGTTTTTGCTTCCATTTCATTTTGTAATCTGTATATGTTCACTGTATCCTCAGTACCATAACAGATTGTCCTTCCAATAAGCCATCCGATAGAAGTAGGAACCTCTATTCTTTTCATGCCATCAGGAATTTCTCCATTAAAATCAGGTCCTGTAAGTATATAAATTCTCTCTTCATCCGTATCTCCACCGGTTCCTAAGATTGCTATGGTATTTGACCACGCATCCATAATCTGAAACATTAAATATCTATCAGTTCGAGGCTTTTTAATTACAAGTGCATCGTCCTTTAATTCAAAAAAAATCTGTGAATACAGCGTATCTACATTTGGCGTAACAACTTGTCTAAATTCCGATGTCGCAAGATCTTTCGCATGAAGAAATTGATTGACGGGAGACTTTGATTTAACAGGCTTTACTGTATTTGTACTTACTTCTTTAGTGATGTCCATCAGAACAAGCGGAAAAGAAAAAATAAATGCCCGCTCTATAAGAGATTTTTCTCTTTTAATTTTCATATCTTTTTCCATTTTAAATTCCTCCTTCATAAACTCCATTATTTTTTTCGACTGAATTCATGCATAAGCATATTCTTAAGTAAAACAAGCTCATTATCCGACTCGATGTCCTTTTCATAAGCAAGTCCCACTGCGTATCTTGTAATAGCAGCAAGCATAAGATGCATGATAGATAAAAACATTGAATTTTCACTCACTTCCGTACATAACGTTTTATCATTCTTGCCTTTAACATAAGTTTTATGAAAGCGCATTGCGAGTTGGTCAACCATTTCATTATATGAATTCAAAGCTCTTTTGGAAATTGCTTCATTTCTTATATAAATGTTAAAAAACTGATTGAAACAAAGCAGTTTTTTATGGTTTTTATATAATTCGAGGAATGAATCAAGAAAAAATTCAAGTTCTTCCGAAGCAGTCGTATTGTCCTCATTTCTAATAGGCATATAATCTCTTATGAAATTGCTCCACACATGAGTTCCAACAGCAACAACAAGCTCAGACTTTGTTCGATAATATCTGTATAGAGTTGCAATTCCTATACCAGCTTCATCTGCAACATTTTCCATAGAAACTTTGTCTATACTCATTTTGGAAAACATACTGAAACCCGCATCAAGTATTCTCCTATTGGTTTCTTCTTTTTGCAAAGCATCCTGCTTATGATCAAATCCCATATTTTTCCTCCTTTTCATATTAAAAATTACTTTGTTTTACTGGTGATAGATGTTATATCATTATTGATGATAGATATTATATCATAAGTAAAATAGAATTGCAAGAAGAATTATACTATTTTTTTATCAATATTTTTAAATAATTATCTACATTTTGGCAATATAAAAACAGAGTTAAAAAATTTAACTCTGTTTTAAAAATTTTTATATAAATTTAAAATCTAAGTTGGCAAATTGTAAATTACTGATGTAGGAACAAAAAAGAAATATGGTGCTGTAAAGATTGCCATATAAAATGCTAATTTTTTCCTATCTTTTGCTTCTAAATCAATTTTTGAGAAACTGTTTTTTAAGTTCAAATAATATATACAAAGTCCTGCAATGATGACCGCAATAGCTACTAATAGAAAAGCATAAATATTTTCAAAAGGACTTCTCATCATAGACTCGATCATTTTTCCATTAATCCATTTAAAAAGACCTGATTGTTCTTCTAATCTTCCAACTAAGCTAGTAAATACAAATAAAAATACTGCACCAACAAAATCTGCAAAGAAGCCAAATAGAAATACTTTTAGAATTACTTTTTTATACTTTTGAAAAATATCATCTATCTTTAGGAATTTTAGAGATAATAATATTACAATTGAATCTATAACAAAATTTATAGGCATTGCGATAAGCCAAGTTATAGGGAACAAGAGTAAAAACCAAATCGGAAAAAATACATTATAAAGTTTAATGTTTTTCATATTTACCTCCTAATTTTAATATGTAGTTTTTATAACTTATAAAACAATTTTCAAAATACAAAGTTCAGAAACTAAACTATGGTTTAAAATTATTTGACTACAAAAAAAGAGTTAGACTTCTCCAACTCTCATAAAGTACAATTAAGCAGTCGGTTGGTCGGTGTATCCAACATCTCAGATACCTTGTTGAAGGTGTGGCAGGAACCATTTCTGCCCTCAACTACCTCTTTACTTGATTATAGTATACCCAATTTTTTACTTTTTGTCAACCTTTCTTAGCCTTCCACTAAATTTTCTGCTATTTAATTTATAATCATTTATACTGTACATACTTATAATAAAAAACTTATCCTTAGTTCTATTAATCTTCAAAACAAGCAAAATATTCTTTTTATAACATTTTACATATTCTAAAGCCATTTTATTTCCATTTGTATTAAGTCCAACATAATCCGGATTTTCTATTATATCTTTAATATGGTTTAAGTATTTTAAAACATCATAATGCTTTCTTTTTTCCAGATGCCGTTTCAATCCATGCTTGGAATATTCTATTTCTGATACCTCGGTTTCAAGACCTAATAATTCCTTAATACTATCCTTTACTATCATAGCCATACCTCTTGACTATATTTTATCATAAAATCAATATAAAACAAATATAATTTTATAAAAAAAGAGCTATCTTTACAGATAACTCTTTGGTATGTAAGCACACCCAAGGTCGCTTAACAAGAAATGCACGATGCCCTTGCAGTTAGCTCAAAGCAAGCAATCTTACGGCACATAGAGTATTTTACTTATGGCTGCTTCCGTCAAGACCTGACCAGATTCGTAAAGCTCTATTGCGTAAGGACCCACTCGTCAACACCACTTACAAAAGTCGGCTACACCCCTTGAAAATCTAACTTGGGAATTCAGCCCTGCTATAGCAGATTACAGGTTACAAGGTACTGCTAACACCCCGCCTAGTGCATGGCGGAGAGCGAGGGATTTGAACCCTCGAAACGCTTTTGACGTTTACACGATTTCCAATCGTGCTCCTTCGACCGCTCGGACAGCTCTCCACGACACCCATATATTATAATGTATTTTTATTGTTTAGTCAATATAAATACAATTTATATTTTTTGAATCATAACCACATAGGGTGGATTGTTTTTTTGATTTTCAAATGTAAATTTAAGAATAGTATATTCTTTTTGGTTTAAATTTTGTAAAAATTTTGATATTTCTAAACTCTCAATCTGTCCGGCAGAATGTCCTATATAAAAAGTTATAAAAATTAATCCTTTGGAATTTAATTTCCCAAGCAATTTCTTCAAACTTTCTTCAACATCTTCTGCATTTGTAGTTATATTTTTATCTCCTTTAGGTAAATAACCCAAATTATACATTGCAAAATCAATATTTTCTTCTACAAATTTATCAAAATTTTTATGATTTTCTAAAATCAATTCATAATTAGAATATTGCTCAAGTAATTTTTTAGAATTATCCAAAGCTTCTTGTTGTATATCAAAGCAATATAGTTTTTCCGGTTTTAAAATTTCTAAAATATTTTTAGAGTCAAATCCATTTCCAACTGTCATATCAACTGCGATTTTAACATCTTTGACATAATTACGCATAAAAAATTCTATTAAATTTTTAGTACTATTTATTACAGCCACTACAACACTTTCCTTGTTCTAAAATTTCTTCAACATCATAAATGTATAAATCATCTTCTATTTTAGTTACTCCTGAAATTCCTTCAAAAAATAATCTAGAATAGAAACTCTTCTTTTTCTTAGTATATACTTTATAAGCAATACATTTTATGAAAAATCTATTAAATCTTTCCATTCCTTCATCATATTTTATTTCTTCTAAGTAATAATCCTCATCTCTAAAAATTAATTTTACATATCCAATTATATTTTCTTCCATAACTAAGCTGAAATAAAATGTTGGAATGGATAAATCCATACTTCCACCTATTCCATATTTGACATAAAGTTCTTCAAATTCTTCCGGAGTGGCATTTTTTAATCCTATCATTATAAACTCCTTAAATACTCAATCTCTTCTTTACTAAGTTCTCTATAGTTTCCTACTTTTAATTTTCCAAGTTTTATTTTACCAAAAGCAATTCTCTCAAGAGAAATAACATTATAGTCTAAAGTTTTAAACATTTTTCTTATCTGTCTATTTCTTCCCTCTTTTAGAAAAACTTTTACTATATTACTTTTAAAGTCTAACATTTCAAATCTTGCTTTTCTTGTAATTTTCCCTTCAAGCATTATCCCAGAAGATAACTTTTTCAAATCACTTTCTTTTAAAGTTTTATCAACCTTTACAATATACTCTTTTTCAACATTATGACTTGGATGTGTCAATCTAAAAGCTAAGTCCCCGTCGTTTGTTAAAAGCAAAAGTCCGAAACTATCCTTATCTAATCGTCCTACAGGATAAATTCTCTCTTTGGAATCTATCAAATCCAAAACAATTTTTTCTTGAAATTGGGCTTTCGCTGTACTGGAATATCCAATAGGTTTATTTAAAAGATAATATTTTTTTGCTTCTTCTAATTTAATTTTCTTTCCTTCAACTAAAACTTCATCATTTTCTGAAATATCAATACCTTTTGTAGCGAGTTTTCCATTTACAAAAACTTTTCCCTGTTCTAAAAGTAAATCCGCATTTCTTCTTGAACAGTATCCGGAATTTGCAATAAATTTATTTATTCTCATCTTCTTCTATTTCCACATCATTTTCATCTTCAACTATTTGACTTTTTTCTTCATCAGAAATAAATTTTTCAATGTCAGGCAAATCCTTTAAAGATTTCAAATTAAATTGATTTAAAAAATTCAAAGTTGTCTTATAAATAATTGGCTTACCAATTCTATCAAGTCTCCCTGCCTCTTCAATGAAGTCTTTTGACATTAGAGTTTCAATGGAACTATTACATTTAACGCCCCTTATTTCTTCAATTTCTTGCCTTGTAATTGGCTGTTTATATGCAATTATAGCCAAAGTTTCCAAAGTTGAATTCGTTAAATGTTTCATTGTAACTTTTTCGAAAAGTTTAGAAATAATATCATGATATTCTTTTCTTGTCTTTATCTGATAATGATTAGAAATTTTTTGAATTACGAGTCCTCTTTTTTGAAATTCAAACTCTTCTACAAGTTCATCAGCGTAAACAGTAGCCTCTTTTATCGGAATATCCAAGACTTTAGCAATATCATCAATTTTTAAAGGATCTCCATAAACAAACAACAACTGTTCAATAACTTGTTTATATTCTCTACTATTCAACTTTTCCTCCCACTAAATTAAGTTTAATATTCTTATCCTTATCTTGAAAAATCTTAATAAAATTATTTTTTACAAGCTCTAAAACAGATATAAAAATTGTGATAAGCTCACTCTTTGTCCCATTATAAAAAATTAAATCTTCAAAATAAAGCTCTTTTTTTTTGAGTATTCTTTCCTGTATCATTGAAATGTATTTTTCAATCGGAAATAAATCTTTTTCTATAATTTTTTCAAAAGAATCTTCATCACTTTTATTTCGATACTGATTTATAATATTTTCCATTAAAGAAAGCAATACATTAACATCAGTATTTAAAATAATTTCCTTATCTTCAGTCATATATTCAGTAATATCAGACTGCATTTTTGAATATGCTTTACTTCCCTCTATTTCCAAGTTTCTAAAGTATTCTCCAACCTTTTTAAACTTTCTATATTCAATAAGTCTTTCAATCAATTGTTCTTTTGTAACAATTTCATCCTCATCTTCATCTGTGTTTTTCGGAATCAAACTTCTGGACTTTATTTCAACCAATGTACTTGACATAAGCAAAAAAGCGGATATATCAGTATCTTCACTATAAACAGAATTTTCTATTGTCTCAAGATAATGTTTAGTAATTTTACTTATTTCAATATCGTAAATATCAACCTTTTGTTTTGAAATTAAATTGAGCAACAAATCCAAAGGTCCTGAATAAGCATCTAAATTTACAGTTAATTGCATTACATCACCAACATATACGCAAGTTTAATTATAAATTTCCCAACTGTACTAACCACAGGTGATAAAAATGTTCCAAAAGTCCTTGTCAATATCAATGCAAGTAAAATAAAAGTTGTATAATTTGAAAGTTTAAAGTATTCATATTCAACTTCTCTTGACAAAAACGCACTTACAAAAATCGCTCCATCAAAAGGTGGCAATGGAATCAATCCTATAATTCCAAATACTATACTGATTGAAAATATATCTCTAAAAAGTAAAAATAAAAATCCACTATTAGAGCCTATAATTATATATATTATTGCTGAAATCAAAGCTATTAAAAAGCACATAAAAGCATTTGATAAAGAGTAAATTATTTTACCCCAAAATCTATTTTTAAATTTAGATACATTTACTTCTAACGGCTTCGCCCAGCCAAATTTAAAAACTAAAAAACAAATAAACCCTACCAAATCAATGTGATTTACAGGATTTAAGCTAGTTGATCCATTCAATTTCGGAGTATCATCTCCCAATGCTAAAGCAACATTTGCTTGAAAAACTCTACAAGCTATAATTACAAACATTACTGCAATTCCAACAATTAAATGTTCCATTATAAAATCCATATTACCCCCTATTTATTTCATTTAAAATAGCTATTGCCGTTTTAAAATCTTTTATTTCTCCATTAAAATACATTTTTTTTAAATCATCAAAACGAATTTTAACTACACTCAAATTCTCATCTTCATCTTCCGGCAATTTTGAAAAGAATAAATTGTCAGCTCTAAAAATTACAACTTTTTCTGTACAAAATCCAACACTTGTGTAACCCTCAAAAATTCTCTCCAATTTTTTTGAACTAAATCCTATTTCTTCCTGTAACTCTCTAAGTGCCGTATCTTCGTAATTTTCTCCTACTTCTACAAGTCCGGCCGGAATTTCTAAAAAATTTTCTTGAATTGGAAATCTGAATTGTTTAACTAAATATACATATCCTTTTTCGTTAATTGGAAAAATTGCAACTGCATCCTTATGCTCTACAATTTCTCTTTTTAAAATTTTATTATCTTTTTCAAAGTATTCAAGTTTTAAATTCAAAATTTTTCCGTCAAAAATTTCTTCCGATTTTACTTTTCTATACATCTTAATCTTTCCTTTTTTTCATTTGCAATTTCAATCATTTCCTTAGATTGTCTTATAGTTGTTTCATTAATATTTGCACCACCTATAAGTCTTGAAATTTCCATAACTTTCTCATCGTAATTTGCACATAAAACTTTAGATAAAGTTATATCTCCAACAGTTTCTTTACTTATTATGAAATGTGTATCAGATAAAACTGAAATCTGTGGTAAATGAGAAATTACGAGAAGTTGATGATTTTTTGAAATTTCTGCAAGTTTTTCTCCAACAATTTGAGCGGTTATTCCACTTATACCCGTATCAATTTCATCAAAAACAAGAGTTGCTATCTTATCTCTGTCGGATAGAACCTTCTTAAATCCTAACATAATTCTGCTAAGTTCCCCACCAGATGCGATTTTATATATTTCTTGAAGTTCTTCACCCTTGTTTGTAGAAATTAAAAAAGTAACTTCATCAAAACCGATATTTGTAATTTTATTATTTGTCTTTATGTCTATTTTAAAGATTGAATTTTTTAAATCCAAATCCAAAAGTTCTTTTTCAATTAATTTTTCTATTCTCTTTGCAACTTCTTTTCTGGAATTTGAAATTTCTGTAGCAATTTTCTTATATTCTTCACTTAAATTTTTAAGTTTATTGTTTTCTTCAAATAACAAATCTTTTGAATGTTCAAGCAAATATAAATCTTCCTCTAATGAATTTTTATATTTTATAAGTCCTTTTTTATCTGTCTTATGTTTCCTTTTCAAGTCATTTAAAAGATTAAATTTTTCCTGTAAAATCATAAGTCTTTCTTCGTCAATATAAATACTTGAATAATAATCTTGAATTTTTGTATAAATTTCTTTTAACCCAAAAGAAATATTTTCAAAATCTTCACTGAATTTTACATTCTTATCATTTTCTTCAAGTATAACAAGATTTCTACTTATTTCATTCAAGATGGAAAAGGCATTTACTTCTGAATTTTCTCCATCAAAAACCTCAACTAAATTTCCACAACAACCTAAAATGGTTTGACTATTATTAAATTTATCAATTTCATTTTCAACAAATTCTTCATCCAAAGTTTCAAGTTCTAAACTGTTTAACTCTTCAATTTCTGATTTTATTTCTTCAACATTTTCATCAAAATTACTTACTTTATTCTTTAATTTTTTAAAATTAGAACTTGCCTTTTTTATTTTATCATATAACATTTCTAATTCTTTTAATTTTTTTCTAAACTCATCATCGCAAAAACTATCTAAAATTTCAACAAAGTCAGATCTATTAAATAATGTATAACTATCATGTTGTCCACAAACATTTAGAATATTTAACATAATATCAGATAGAATAGAATTATTTACAGTTCTATTATTTATCTTTGAAACTGATCTTCCATTTTTACTTATAGTTCTTGAAATAACCAACATATTATCTTCAATTTCTATATCTAAACCCAGCAAATCAAATTTATTTCTCAAAATTTTCTCGTCATAATCAGATAGAAAAAATACTCCTTCAACATAAGCGGTATCACTACGTTTACCAATAGATGAAGTATTAGCTCTTCCACCGCAAAGCAAAGAAATAGCACCGATAATTATAGATTTACCGGTTCCTGTTTCTCCTGTTAAAATATTAAGTCCTTCAGTAAAGGAAATTTTTATTTCATCGACAATTGCTAAATTTCTTATATATAATTCAGATAACATAAAATCCCTACCTTACAAGTTTTCTTATATCTTCAACTACAGAATCTAGAAAAGTTTTATCGTCAATTGCAATAAAAATGGTATCATTTCCAGTTACAATTCCACTTACCATTTTTAACTTTGCATTCTCTATATATGAACCACAAACACTTGCAGTATATGGAATAGTCTTTATAAGTATCACGTCTCCATTATGCTTTATAGACAAAATGGCAAGTTTACATATCTTACTCAACCTTTCATCTAAAGAGTCATAAATAGAATCTACAACCTTATACTTGTATTCTCCATTTTTAGTTTGTACCTTTAAAATTTTTAATTCCTTTATATCTCTTGAAACTGTAGCTTGTGTAGAACGAATCCCCTTTTTTTCCAAACATTCTGAAAGCTCTTCTTGTGTTTTTATCTCATTATTTTCAACTAAATCTAAAATAATTCTCTGTCTTGTATATTTTTTCATAAAACCTCTTAAAAAATCCCTTTAATAAGTGCTAATTTTTCTTTATTTCCATCTCCGCCGAGTATTGGAGAATCAATTATGGAAATTATTTCGAGCTTATTTCCAAGTGCATAAAGTCTGACCTTTTCAATTACATTTTCTATAACTTTTTCAGACTTTACTATTCCCTTTTTATTTAAGCTCTTTCCCTCACATTCAAATTGTGGTTTTATTAGTGCCACAATTTGACTATCTTCTTTTAAAAATTTATACAAATTTTCAAAAATATATTTTAAAGAAATAAAAGAAACGTCGATAGAAATAAAATCAAGCTTCTCTCCTATAACTTCAAAATCTAAATATCGAAAATTTATATTTTCTAAACTTACTACTCTATCATCAGCAAGTAAACTCTTTGCTAATTGATCTGTTCCGACATCTATTGCATAAACTTTTTTTGCATTTGCATTTAACATAATTTGAGTAAATCCCCCTGTTGATGCACCAATATCCATACAGATTAAATTTTCCAAATCAAGTTTAAAGTTTTTAATTGCAGAGTCTAACTTAATAGCTCCTCTTCCAACATAACTATCTTCAAAAGTTGCTTTTACTATTACTAATTCAGGTTTTTCAATCATCATTGAAACTTTTTCTATAATTTTACCATCATAAAAAGCTCTTTTTTCTGTAATAATCCTCTTTGCATGAGTTCTTGATTTTGCAAGACCCAGATTAACTAAACAAATATCTGCTCTTTCCATTAGTAAGTCCTTTTTGCCATATAATCAATGAAATTTACAAAAAATTCTTTTCTTCCTGAAATTTTATTAATTTCTTGCAATGAAATCTTATTTAGTTCTTCAATTTTCTTTTCAACTTCACTCTTTCCCAGAACGGTCGCAAAAGTTTTTTTATTTAACTCAACATCCTCATCATAGTCGAATAAATCATCTTGAAGTTGGAAAACTAAACCTAGGTTTTTGGCGTAAATCTCCAAATGTGCTAAATCATTATCACTTGCTCCACCAAGTTTTGCTCCTGCTAAAATTGCAGCTTTAAAAAGTTCTCCTGTCTTTAGAGAATTAATCTTTTCAATATCACTTAAATTCTCTACATTATTTTCAAGATCTAAAAACTGACCATAAATCATTCCATTTATTCCACTTGAATTTAAAATTATTTCACTTGCAGAAATAGCATTTTTGATTTCATCAATATTTTCAAGTTGTTTAATGGCTTTAAACATAATTAAATTTGCATTATTTAAAAGCTCATCTCCTACTAAAACAGCATTTGACTGTCCATATTTACCATAAACAGATAATACTCCTCTTCTAAATTTATCATCATCCATTTCAGGTAAATCATCATGAACTAAAGAATAGTTATGAATAAGCTCTAAAGCAACTGAAAAGTCTATAGCTATATCTGAAATATCCCTACAAATTTTAAAAGCCTCTAAAAGCAAAATTGCTCTTATTCTCTTTCCACCAACAGAAAAAGAATAAGCACACATTTTTTCAAACTCATTATTATATGCATAAACTTTATTTAATCTTGTCTCAATTATGCTTTTATCATTATGAATTAATTTTATAAAATCTTCCATTATAATTCTAAACTCACTTGTCCATCTTCTAAAGTTTTTTCTACAAATTTTTCCTCTTCATCTTGAGCCTTTTCATCAAATAAGAATAGTCTACCTTCTTCTTTTTCCAAAATATCAACTAATTCTTTATGAAGTTTCATTCCCTTTTTATACAACTCAATACTTTTTTCAAGACTTAATTGTTCTTTTTCTAAAGTATTTACAATTTTAATAAGTTCTTCAATTCCCTTATCATAATTTTCCAACTTAATTGCCATCTATAATCTCCTTAACATCGGAAATAATCTCTCCATTAGAAACTTTAAGTTTCAAAGAATCTCCTACATTTACAGTCTTAATATCCTTTACAATTTCATTCTTATCATTATAAATAATGCTATATCCTCTATCTAAAATACTGTTCGGATTTATAATCTCCAAAGATTGTCTTTTAAAATCTAATAATTGTTTATTATATTTAAAAATTGAAACTATTTTTTCATCCAAAGATTTTTTCAAATTTTCAAGATTTTCTTTCAATGTAGTAATTCTATTAGCCGGATTGTAATATTCCAATTCTTTTTTAAAATGTTCAAGCTGAACTTTTTCAGCAGAAATTTCTTCTAAAATATTTTTATTAAGTTTTTTCTCTGCTTGATTTAAAAATTCTTTTATCTCATCCATGCTTACAGATGAAAGCTCTGCTCCTGCCGTCGGAGTCGCAGCTCTCTTATCTGCAACATAATCTGTTAGCATTGTATCTATCTCATGACCAACTGCTGATATAACAGGTTTTTTACAATTAAAAATGGTTCTAATGAGATTTTCATCATTAAACGCATTCAAATCTTCAAAAGAACCACCACCTCTACCAACAATTATTGTGTCAATAAAATCAAGTGAATCTAAATATTTAACGCCAAGAGCTATTTCATCACTTGCACCAATCCCTTGAACCTTAGCAGGATAAAAATATATATTTGCAATCCTATATCTTCTTCGCAATGTATTTAAAATATCACGAATTGCCGCTCCGTTTTTAGCAGTAACAACTCCTATATTCTTGGGAAATTTCGGAATTGGCTTTTTTAATTCAGAATTAAAAAGACCTTCTTTTGAAAGTTTTTCTTTTAGAGCTAAAAACTGCTCATATAAATTTCCACGACCGACCTCTTCAACATTTTTACATAAAATCTGATAGTAGCTTCCTTTTTCATAAGTCATAACAGTTCCTGTTACGACAACCTTTTGTCCGTCAGTTAGATTCAAACTTTGTGCAATCGGAATAGTTTTAAAAACTACACATTTAAGCATAGCTTCATCATCTTTGATACTAAAATAACTATGACCACCCGATTTTTTAAAATTAGATACTTCGCCTTCAACACTTATGTTAGATAAAAAAGAATCTCTCCTAAGTACATTCGAAATATACTTACTCACTTCTTTAACCTTAAATGTTGTCATCAAAACTCTCCTATTTTAGTAAATCATTAAAAGAACTCCGGCAATTGTAAATATGCTTACTGCAGGAACTACACTTTCTTTTAATGCTTTTAAAGATGTTTTAGGAATAGCTATAAATGCCATTAATGTACAAACAGCTGAAACATAGAATGTAACAATCAAATATGCATTTCTCCAAGGTAGGAAATTTAAATTCATAGTATTTTTAAAAAACAAAAATATACCAATACAAATCGCACAGAAAACTGGATAAACAATCCATCTCTTGTTACCTTCAGTTCCAACTAAAAAAGTTGACACAGCTATGCCTGAAAAAACAATACCAACGAACACAACTAACAATAAAGTATTAAGTAACATTATAACTACCTCCTAAAAATATATTTTATTTTTTTGCTCTAACGATAGTTCCCAAAATTCCATTTATAAACTTATATGAAGCGTCAGTAGAATATTTATTCGCAATTTCTATAGCTTCATTTATTGCAACACTTTCAGGAATATCGTCTAAGTAATAAATTTCATTTACTGCAACTCTAAGAATTGCCAAATCAATTTTAGCTATTCTATTGTAATTCCAGCAGCCTTCTAAGTTTTCCTTTATAATATTATCAATGTTATCAAGATTATCTATTATAGATTTACAATTTTTTCTAATATATTTAACCTCGCTACTAGGCAAATCGAAATACTCTATAAAACTTTCTATCTCGTCACATTTAAAATTATTATGTATACTTAATTGATAAATCAACTTCATACACCATTCTCGTGCTTCACTTCTAGTCATATAAACACTCTACTTTTCAATAGATTCAATACAAATATTTACACCTAAAACTTTAATACTTGTCATCATTTCTACTTTTAATTTTATATTTTCTTGAATTTTTTTAACGATTTCTTCAAATTTTTGTCCATATTCTATAGAAACTTTAACACCAATGTGAATTCCATTTTCTAGAAATTCAATTTCTATTCCCTTCTTAGAATTTTTTGCATTAATTTTTTCAACATCGGTAGGAATTCCAACGATAGATTTTACACCTTCAACTTCGATAGTTGCCATTGCAGCAATCATATAAAAAATATCGTTTGATATCTTAATACTGCCATTTTCGAATTTATTTTTATTCATAATTAATACACCTCCACTCACTATGTATTATAACAAAATTTGTAAATTTATTCAATTAAAATTAAATATTTATACAATATTTTTACAAATATATAACACTTAAAAAGATAAAGTAATATTTATTAAAATATTTTGACAAAAATTTCTATACAATTTAATATATTTAAAAAAATGCTAGTTTTTTAATAAATTTTTATTAAAAATTACAGGAAAATAATTTACCGTGACGAATTTTATCAATAAAGATATTTTATTTTATTTAAATATATGATATAATATAGGTGCATTGTGTTATAGTAATAAATTATTATAGGAGGAATAACCATGAAAAAAAGAAAGAAAATATCATTACCCTTACAGATTATAATTGCACTTTTCATCGGTGTAGCTTTAGGTCTGTGTTTACAATCAAATCCAAAAATTGCTGATGCTTATTTTAAACCTATTGGAACAATATTTCTTAATTTAATTAAATTAGTAATAGTTCCTTTAGTATTTTCATCTTTAGTTGTTGGAGTTGCTGAATTAAAAGATATAAAGAAACTTGGAAAAATAGGTTTAAAAACTTTTGTATTTTATTTTTTAACAACTACCTTTGCCATCATTCTGGGTTTAGCATTTACTAATGTTTTAAAACCCGGTTCAGGATTCACTCTACCTACAACTTTAAAAGAAGTAAAAGTAAATGAAGCACCTAATTTTATAGATACTCTAATCAATATAATTCCATCAAATCCTATGAAGTCAATAGTTGATGGAAGTATGTTACAAATTATAGTATTTGCATTGATACTTGGCGGTGGACTTCTATCATTAGGAGAAACAAAATCAAAACCGGTATTTGCATTTTTTGATGGAATATCAAATGCGATGATTTCAATTACAAATGGAATAATGAAACTTGCTCCAATTGGAGTATTAGGTTTAATTACTCCAGTTATTGCAAATAATGGACCAAAAGTTATAATTCCATTAATTAAAGTAATTTTTATAGTTTATTTAGCTAGTATAATTCATGCACTTTTAGTGTATTCATCATCTATAAAAATCTTTACAAAGATGAAAGTTAGAACTTTTTTTAAAAAAGCGTCAACTCCATTTTTTGTTGCTTTTTCAACTGCTTCTTCCGCTGGAACACTTCCTGTTTCTATGGAAACTGCAGAAGAAGAAATGGGTGTTTCAAAACCAATTGCAAGTTTCGTTCTGCCTTTGGGTGCAACTATAAATATGGATGGAACTGCAATATATCAAGGTGTATGTGCACTATTTATAGCACAGGTTTATGGAATAAATTTATCAATGCAACAACAAGTTGTAATTGTACTTACTACAACACTTGCCTCGGTTGGAACAGCTGGAGTCCCAGGAGCAGGAGTAATTATGCTTACAATGGTTCTGCAAAGTGTTGGCCTTCCTATTGAAGGAATCGCATTGGTAGCAGGAATTGACAGAATTTTTGATATGATTAGAACAGCAATTAATATACTAGGAGATATAACTTGCTCAGTTGTTGTTGCTCACTCTGAAAAAGAATTAGATTATTCAAAACATAATGATTAATTTGCAATTTACTATATGTTTTATATAACAAAAATCTGAAACCTCCTTGTTTCAAGACAAAAAGCCAACAAAATGTTGGCTTTTTGTGTGCTTGTTTATTTACTTCGTATAATAATATATTGCAAGTTGCGTTCTATCTCTAAGTTCTAACTTTTCTAAAATTCCTGAAATATAATTTCTAACAGTTCCCTCACTTAAAAATAATTTTTCAGAGATTTCTTTATTAGATAATCCCTTAGCAATTTGTTCTAATATTTCAATCTCTTTTTGAGTTAAAAGATTAAAATCTTTTTTTGTAGTATTAAAAAGATTTTTTAAATTCAGTTCATTATCTAAAATTTTATTTCCAAGACTTACACTTTCTATCGCAGGAATTAGTGATGCAACATTATCCTTTAAAATAACTCCTAAAACACCTTTGTTTAAAGCTCTAATTATATCATCTCTATCATTGAAAGTTGTTAAGAGCATTATTTTGGCATCTTTGTCATATTCTAAAATTTCTATTGCAACATCAACTCCATTTACTTCTTTCATTCTAATATCTAAAATTACTACATCAATTTCACTTTCTTTATAAGTTTCAACAGCTTTTTTAGAATCTGTTGTTGCAAGCACAATTTCAAATCCACTTTTTCCTAATATGGTGCTTAAAGCATTTAATACTAATAAATCATCATCAACCATTAAAATTTTCATTATTCTCTCCCTTATCTATTGCAATATTTATCTTAAATCCATCATCTGTAATAACATTGAATAGCCCATTATATTTTTTGGCTATTTCTTCCATCGATAAAATACCAAGACCGTCATTTTTTTCTATATTAATATTTTTTCCATTGTCAAAAATCGTAATTATATAAGAATTTTCATTTTCTATTATTCTTACAGTAAAACTATCTCCATTTGAATGTTTGGTAAAATTAGCAAAAGCTTCTTTTACAATGCTTAGAATGTCAAAACTTAAATTTTCATTCATCTTTGTTTTAACTCTATATATTAATTTTGACTTTATATTTGGAACATTTATAATTTTTTCTATCGAACTTTGCAAATCAAATGCAGATTTATACATATTATGAATTATTTTTCTTATATCAACTAATCCACCTGATAAATTCTCCCTAATTCTTATAACTGAAGTTTTTATCTCTTCATCTTTACAGATAAATTCCAATGCCCTTAGCTCTAAAACGGAAGCTGAAATTGTATGTCCTATTGAATTATGCAATTCTTTTGAAATTTTTTCTCTTTCTTTTAATATACTTTCATAATTCTTTTTTTCTTCTTCGAGATACATACTTTTTAAGTTCTTTTGTAATTTATAATTCGTCTTATAGAAATTTAAAAACTCTCTATGATAAAAAACTTTTCTTTCATATAGCTCCCTATCATATTGAGATAGACAAACAATTAGTAAAGACAATGTTAAAAAGTCAACTTCTTTTGTAATTAAAAACACGAAGAATATTGGGATATTGTATATTGATTTGCTGTAAATTGCATAAATAAATGAAAAACTAAAAAATCTAAATTCCGGAAAATAGTAAATTATTATCAAGAAAATTACCGACAAGGCTAAACTATAATATATATTTTCCTTAATTTCAACTATAAGCACAAAAATTAACGAAATCAAACTAAAAATTGCAACATTAGCAAAACCCATTTTTTCTGAAAATAAAAACAAAAAATTTAATAAAAAATACTTTAAAAATACCATAATATCTCCATCTAATTTAAAATAAATAAAACAATAATCATTTAAAAACTATTATAACTATTTTACCATATTTTTCAAAAAATTACATTTGTCATATTGATAAAATTACATAATACACTAATTTTTAAAAAAATTTGTTGATATAATATTGGTGAGGTGATAATTATGATTATAAAAATAGAAGATTTAATTAAAAAATTTAAAGAAAAAATAGTTTTAGACCATTTTAATTTATCTCTTGAGAAAGGAGATGTACTTGGACTAATAGGTCCAAACGGTTGTGGAAAGACGACTTCAATAATGTGTATGCTTTCTCTTTTGAAATATGACAGTGGAACTATTGAAGTTTTTGGAAAAAAAGATATTTCTAATGAATATGAAATTAAGAAAAAAATTGGAATTGTTCCTCAAGAACTTGCTGTTTTTAATAATTTAACTGTAAAAGAAAATATCGACTATTTTTGTGGTCTATATATATCTAATAAAAATGAAAGAAAAAGACTTGTAAATGAAGCTATTGAATTTACAGGACTTCAAAGTCATGAAAAAATGTTGGAAAAGAAGCTATCAGGTGGGCTTAAAAGACGTTTAAATATCGCTTGTGGTATTTCACATAAGCCTGAACTTGTAATTTTAGACGAGCCAACAGTTGCAGTAGATGCTCAAAGCAGAAAGTTTATCTTAGATGGAATTAAAAATTTAGCTGAAAATGGATCATCAATTCTTTATACTACTCACTATTTAGATGAAGCTGAATATCTTTGCAATAAAATTTCTATTATGGATAATGGAAAAAATATCTTAACCGGTGATATGCAAACTTTAATTAATGGAGTAAGTGTAAAAGAAAAGATTACAGTTGTAGGTTTTATAAAGCCCGAAATTATTTCTATTTTGGAAAAACAAGATGAAGTAATTGATGTTGAAGCAAAGGAAAATCAAGTAACTTTTAACTATTCCAGTGATACAGGAAATATTAAAAAATTAATATATTTACTAGATGAAAATAATGTAGTGTATGAAGAAATTTTTTCAAAGAAACCTAAACTGGAAGATATTTTCTTAGAAATGACAGGAAAGGAGCTTAGAGAATAATGGGAATTTTATCTGCTTTAAAAGTAAATTTGCTACATTTAACTAGAGATAAACTAAATTTATTTTGGAATACTTTTTTCCCTATGATTTTAGCTACATTCTTTTGCCTAGTAATTCCTAATATGGGCAAAAATTTTGATAAAGTAAATGTTGGAATTAACAAAAATAATCCCCATGAATATATTTTAAAACAAATTCCATATCTTAATCTTAAAGAAGTAAAAGAAGATGTTCAAACAGATCTAAAAAATAAAGAATATAAAGCCTTTATAGAAGATGATTTGTCTTTAAAAATTATATCATCTAATTCAGAAGTTATGGTTGCTAAAAATATCCTTGACCAAATAAAACAAATATATGAAACAAAAATTGACCAAGAAGAAATTATAAAAAATATAGATAAAGACTTTATAGAGGACAAAAACCATGGTGTTACAGGTGTTGAACCCATACTTTTTTCAATAATTATTATGGCAAGTCTATATACTATGTTTGATGGCGTTATCTACATAGATAATATATTATATGATTCGTCTGATTTTGCAGTAAGAATGTTAGTTTCTCCAATAAAAAAATCAACTTATTTAATAAACGGAATAATATCTGCACTTATAGTTACAAGTTTTAATTCTACATTATTGATTATTTATTTAAAACTTGTATTTGGGATAACCCTGATAACAAACTATTTAGCTTCAATTATTACTATAATTTTAATTATGATTTTTGGAATAACTATGGGAATGTTCCTTGCAGTGGCATTAAAAGCAAAAACCGAAACTAAAACAATGGTTGGACTTGGATGTATTTTACTTATGAATTATACTTCAGGAATGATGGGCTCAAGTGTAACAAATGCTATAACTTCAGCTTTCCCTATAATAAAAAAGATAAATCCAACATTCTATATGGAAAATGCACTATTAGGTGTAAATATCGCAAATGACAATAGCTACTTAATTACAATGGCTAAATTTATAATTCCATTTACTATAGTTCTATTTGGAATTGCATTAATATATTTGAGGAGGCATAAGTATAATGATATTTAAAAATTATATGAAAATATTTATAAAAAATATAAAAGCAGTTTTATTTTCTTTCATAATTTTTATGGTTATGTTGATTATATTTACCAGCTCAAAAGATAATAATGTTGAATTTAAACCTATGAAGCTGGACTTAATGATAAATGATGAAGATAAAAGTGAAGAGTCAAAAGCCTTAATAAATTATTTAAAAGAAAAACATAATGTAAAAGAAGAAAAAATTACGGAAAGCGAAGCAAGAAAACAAATTGTTGAGGATAAAATTATAGCTTATATGGTAATTAATAAAGATTTTAAACAAAATTTGTTAAATAATAAAAAAGCAATTTCAATTTTAGCACCAACAAAAACTTCATATATAACCTTTTTAAAAATAGATTTAAAAAGTTATCTCAATTACACATTGTCTGCAATAAATTCAAATGTTGATCAACAAGAGGTAATAAATACATTAAAGAAAGAGATTGATGTAAAGATAATAGATACTAAATTATATAATCAAGAAAAAGGAAAAGAAGCCTTTAACACTACTTTTTTAATCCTAAGTTATATAGTTTTTATGAGTATAATTTCAATAATTATAAATATTGATGCTGAATTTAAAAAAGAAAGTCTTTTAAAAAGAATGGCTTTGTCCCCTTATAGTCAAAAATCTCAAACTTTACAACAATTTTTAGCTCAGGTAATAATATCTATATTAATATCAAGTTTTTATTTAGCTGTTTCAATATCAAGAGTGAACGAAGAAATACCTAAAACTAATTTAGTATATATGAGCTTGGCAGTATTTATATTTTCATTTACTGCAATTTCACTAGGACAACTATTTGTATCAATTTCAAAGGATGTAAAAGTTGTAAACGGTGTAAATTCAGCTTTCACATTAATAATGGCATTTTCATCAGGAGTATTTTTACCAATGAAATTCTTACCACAAGCCCTAATTAATGTTTCTAAATTTATGCCACAATATTATTTTGTAAAGTTTTTAGAAGAAATAAATTTTGAAAAATTCTTACTATTTGTTGCATCACAAGTTGTGTTTATAGTATTTTATACACTACTGGGAATATTCATAAAAAGATACAAATTAAAAGAAGTCGCTTAAGACTTCTTTTTTTAATCTATATTTTCTTTTCTTTTTCCTTATACATCATTTTGTATTTCATACCTATTGTTCTGCTTATATAATTTGATGATATTGCACAAATTATTAAAGTAAATAATGTTGTAATATATAATTGACTTTGATTTCCAATAATCCAAGATACTATCGAAAGAAATATTCCACCTGCAATAAAGACAATTCCAGAAAATTTATTTGCAAAGCCAAAAACTATATCATTACTCATTGTCCATTTGTTTCTTATTGCAAACTCACTATCTCTATTTGCTTTTCTCAAATAAATTCCATATAATACAGTTAAAATTGCAATTAAAGTGAAAACTAATCTAATTACATAAAATGGAATTTCCATTTTTGAATTTTTTAACATAAGTTTTAAAACTGAAAATGTAAAGTAATTACACATAATAGAAATAAGCAAATTTACAAAAGCTACAACAGTTACACCTGTTGGATAGTTTTCGTCATTAAATTTCTTTCTAACTCTTCTTAAATATGTTATTCCAAAGAATGATAATACAGCATTTACTATAGCAAATGTATAAATCATAAAGGAGCCTATAAAAACTTCTTTTCCGTCTTTAATATAAGCAAAAACTGATGACGGCAATACAGCAAATCCTGCTGTCGCTAATATTATCGGTGTAATCGCTAAAATTAACAATAATTTTAAAAATTTATTCATTTCTAATCCTCATATCCATAATTTTTATAGAATTCTTTTTTATATTCTAAAAATCTATCTTCTCTAATTGCTTGTCTTATATTTTCCATTGTTTTAAGTAAAAATCTTAAATTGTGGATTGAAAGAAGTCTTGCCCCTAATATTTCATCAACATTAATCAAATGTCTAATATAAGCTCTTGTATGATTTCTACAAGCATAGCAATCACATTCATCATCAAGTGGAGCAAAGTCCTTTGCATATTTAGCATTTTTTATAACGAGTTTTCCCTTTGAAGTCATTGCAGTTCCGTTTCTTGCAATTCTTGTTGGAAGAACACAGTCAGCCATATCAATACCCGCTTCAACAGCTTCAAATAAATAATCCGGAGTTCCCACTCCCATTAAATATCTAGGCTTATTTTCAGGCATAAATTGTGTTGTATAATTTAGATATTCAACCATAATTTCTTTAGGTTCTCCTACACTAAGACCTCCAATAGCATAGCCCGGTAAATCCATATCAATTGTAGCAAGTGCAGACTCTCTTCTTAAATCCTTAAACATTCCACCTTGAATAATTCCAAAAAGTGCTTGATTATCTGTGCTTTTATGATAATCCTTGCATCTCTTTAACCAACGTAAAGTTCTTTCCATAGAATTTTTTACATAATCATAACTTGCAGGATATGGTGCACATTCGTCAAAAGCCATCATAATATCAGAACCTAAATCATTTTGAATTTCCATTGATTTTTCAGGAGAAATAAAATGCTTTGAACCGTCAATATGAGATCTGAACTCTACACCCTCTTCAGTTATCTTTCTAATATCTCCAAGACTGAAAACTTGAAAACCACCACTATCCGTTAAAATTGGCTTATCCCAATTCATAAACTTATGAAGTCCACCAGCCATTCTAATAATTTCTTGACCTGGTTTTAAATACAAATGGTAAGTATTTCCTAAAATTATCTGTGAGCCAATTTCTTTTAACTCATCTACATTCATCGCCTTTACAGTCGCTCTCGTTCCTACGGGCATAAAAATCGGAGTTTCGATAACACCCCTATTTGTATATATTTTTCCAAGTCTTGCATTACAATCCGAAGACTTTTTTATCAATTCATATTTTAATTCCATTATTTCTCCTTTTTAATAAGCATTGCGTCGCCAAAACTGAAAAATCTGTATTTGTTTTTCGTAGCCTCATTATATGCATTCATTATTATCTCTTTTGATGCAAAAGCACTAACAAGCATAATTAATGTTGATTTTGGCAAATGAAAATTTGTAATAAGGCAATCAACAACCTTAAACTCAAAACCAGGATATATGAAAATATCCGTATTCCCCTTACAAGCTACAAGTTTTCCATATTTTTTATAAACTGTTTCCAAAGTTCTTACACTTGTTGTTCCAACCGCAAAAATTCTATTTCCTTTTTCCTTTGCAGAATTAATTATTTCAACACTTTCTTCTGAAATTTCATAATACTCATCATGCATCTTATGTTCCAAAACATTATCAACCTTAACAGGTCTAAAAGTTCCAAGTCCAACATGAAGAGTAACTCTTGCAATCTTAACTCCCTTTTCTTGAAGCTCTTTTAAAAGTTCATCTGTAAAATGAAGTCCTGCAGTCGGTGCTGCGGCTGAGCCATTGTGTTTTGCATAAACAGTTTGATATCTATCTCTTTCTTCCAATTTTTCGTGAATATATGGTGGAAGTGGCATTGTTCCAAGTTCATCTAAAATTTCCTCAAAAATTCCGTCATAAGAAAATTTTACAAATCTCTCTCCATCTTCACTTATACCTACAACTTCTCCAAGTAATTTTCCATTTCCAAACTCAACTTTAGAGCCTATCTTCATTTTCTTTCCGGGTTTAACCAAAGTTTCCCAAGTATTATCCTCGTGCTTTTTCAAAAGCAAAACTTCAATGGCTTCATCCTTACCGTGTCTTGCTCCAAAAAGTCTTGCAGGAATAACTTTAGTATCATTAATTACCAAAACATCATCTTTTTTTATATAATCAACAATATTTTTAAAATTTTTATGTTCTAAATCAAAATTTTCTCTATTTACAACTAAAAGTTTTGAACTTGATCTATCCTTAAGCGGAAACTGAGCAATCAAAGACTCATCAAGCTCAAAATCAAAATCATCAGTTTTTAAACTATTCATTAACACTCTTCCTTTTATTAAATTATAAAATACATCTACAAACTTATATTATATATTGTTTTTCAATATTTTTCAAATTTTTTTAAAGTAAACAACCATTTTTAAAATAAATTTATTTAAATCTTCTTAAACACAAAAAAGTAACAATCAAATAATCGTTACTTTTTTATTCTACCAAAATGCTTGTATGCTTTTTCAGTTACAATTCTTCCTCTGCTTGTTCTACTTAAAAATCCTATTTGTAGTAAATAAGGTTCATAGACATCTTCTATTGTAATTCTCTCCTCACCTGTAGATGCAGCTATTGTATCAATCCCAACAGGGCCTCCCGAAAAATTATCTATTATTGTAGTTATTATTTTTCTGTCTATCGTATCAAGACCAAGAGAATCTACTTCCAAAATATCAAGCCCGTCTTTGCTGGTTTGTAAATCAATTTTTCCATTTCTCTTAACTTGTGCAAAGTCTCGAACTCTCTTTAAAAGTCTGTTTGCAATTCTAGGAGTTCCTCTGGAACGTCTTGCAATTTCAAGCGCTCCCTCAGGTTCAATTTCAATTCCCAAAATTCCTGCAGATCTTGTAATTATTTTTTGTAAATTTTCAATACTATATAATTCAAGACTCAACATAATTCCAAATCTGTCACGAAGTGGTCCTGTAAGTTGTCCTGTTCTTGTCGTTGCACCTATCAAAGTAAATTTTTCAAGGTCAATTCTAAGACTTCTGGCACTTGGACCTTTACCAATTATTATATCAAGTGCATAGTCTTCCATTGCAGGATATAAAATTTCTTCAACACTTCTATTTATTCTGTGAATTTCATCTATAAACAAAACATCATCTTTACTTAAATTCGTCAAAATACTTGCAAGGTCACTTGGCTTTTCTATGGCTGGACCTGATGTAACTCTGATATTAACACCCATTTCATTTGCAATTATATTTGCAAGAGTTGTTTTTCCAAGTCCCGGAGGACCATAAAGCAAACTATGGTCAAGAGGCTCATTTCTTGTCTTCGCAGCCTCAATAAAAATTTTAAGTCTTTCCTTTGCTTTTTCTTGACCAATATATTCATCAATCCATTTCGGTCTTAAACTGGTTTCTATTTCAATATCTTCTCTTGAAAAACCCGTACCGATAATTCTATCTTCATAATCTTCAAACATATTAACACCTATAATTTTTTCATACTAAGTTTAATTATATCTTCAATTTCCATTTCATCAATATTTATACTTGAAAGAAATCTCTCAATATCATTTTTCATAAATCCTAAATTAATTAAAGCATCTGAAACAAGTTCTCTCTTTTCCAAGTCTTTTCCACTATCTAAAGTTGTTTCCATACCTGAAATATCTTTACTATTTATACTGTCAATAGAAATTTTATCCTTTAATTCCAAAATGATTTTTTGTGCAGTTTTCTTACCCACACCTTTAGCTGTAGCAAGAGCAACTGCATCTCCATTTACGATAGTCAATTTCAAACTGTCAACAGACATTGATGATAAAATTCCACATGCCACCTTTGGACCAATGCTATTTACGCTTACAAGTAATTTAAACATTGAAAGTTCATCCATAGTTCTAAAACCAAAAAGAGCGACATAATCTTCTTTAACTATGTAATCTGTATAAATTGTATAATACTCTCCAACTGTTACATTAAACAATGTATTGTTGGAAGTAAAAATCTTATAACCTATTCCACCATTATCTATAACAATATAATCATTGTAAATAAATTTAAGTTCTCCACTAATATATTCGTACATAAAACACCTATTTCATTCTAAATTGTTCTTTAAATTTCAAGCTAAAAAAATGACAAAGCGCAATTGCCAAAGCATCTGCAGCATCATCAGGTTTAGGAACGGACTTAAGTTTAAAAATCATCTTAATGCTTTCCTGCATTTGCTTTTTATCCGCCCTACCATAGCCTGTAATAGCCTGTTTAACTTGTAAAGGAGTATATTCATAAGCCAAGATATTTTTCTTTGTAAAAGATAAAATTTCAACTCCTCTTGCCTGCGCAACATTGATTACAGTTTTTACATTTTTATTAAAGAATAACTCTTCAATTGCAAGTTCATCAACATTATGTAGTTCTATTAATCTATTCAATTCTTCATCAATAATTTTAAGCCTATCAGGAAGTGGAATTCCTGCTTTTGTTTCAATTACTCCATAATCTATAAGTCTTACTCTATTCCCGATAGCCTCTATAATTCCATAACCAACAATTGCAATTCCGGGATCTAATCCAAAAATAATCACAAAAAATCCTCCAATACTATCAAATATGATAACATAAAAAACAATTTTTTTCAATTGAGACACTTTTAGGATTTTATCATAAAGGAATTTTATGCACAAAAAAAGCAAGAATCAAATTCTTGCTCTTAATCTTATTCGTAATCTTCACAACTTAGTAAATCTTCTCTCTTAACTTTTCCTTTTTCATCATAAGTCATTTTACTAAAATTAATTAAGTGTGGAATACCATCTAATTTTCTACATTCAATTAAATGAACAACTTTAGTTAAATCGCCAACTTCTTTAGCTTGAACTTTCATGATTTTCATCATTGAATATTTAAGTTCTGTTTCTTTGAAAGTAATAGTTCCCATACCTTTTTTATTAAAAGCAGCTTGAACCATTGATTCACAGTTTTCTTCTGTAAGTGCAGGAATTAAAATATAATCTACATCACTTGCAGCTTCGATTCCGGCTTCATCTTTAACTTGAGCAGTTTTATGTGAACCTTTAGCAACTGCCATAATAGCTGCCATAAATGGTCTTATTCCAGCAGATCTATGTCCTGAAATAATTAAAGTTTCTCCTTTAGCTATAGCTTCTTCGATATATAGACCATGTTCTTCTTTCATATAACCTGAGTCTACATGTTTTTGTAACATTGGATGCATACAAATTTCCTCCTTTTATTTTTCATACATGTTTATTATACTACATTTTTAATTTTAAATAAATACTTTATCTTAAATAATTAAAATATTTTTTGTCTCATTTTTAATAAATTTTCTAACTACTAAATGATAAACCTACTATTGAGATGGTTACAATAGCAACACCCATCAATAAGGTTAAAGTAAGTGGAGTAGAAAAAAATATAACAGATAAAATAACACTCCATAAACTAAAAGTACTATTTAGAGCCATTCCTTTTGAAACTCCATTTAATCTCATCTCTTTATAATAAAGCAAATAACTTAAACCTGCAAAAAATCCTGCGAAAATCAAACACTTCAATATATCAAAACTTTTTATTGTCGTGATAAAACTTCCAAACAAATTTAAGCAAGGTAAAACTAAAAACAATATACTAATTCCGGAAACTAACTCTCTAATATTTAAGATTATTTCTTCCTCAAGTTTCTCTTTAGTGGCAAAGTTTACAATAGTTGCTTCAAGTCCCCAGCTAAAACTTGCAAGTAAAGAAAATAAAATCCCAAGATAAAAATAAGGATAATTTCCTGTAGGCTTTGAATATGAAAGAATAAATGTCCCTACAATACAGCCAATAATACAAATAAAAGTTTTTAAATTAATTTTTTCTTTTAAAAACAAAAAAGATAAAAGAGTTCCAAACATCGGACATAATGCAGAAATTGGAATTGCATAAGCAGGACCTGCCAAAGAAATGCCCATAATATATGAACATTGTCCGACAGGTCCTCCTATCAAACCCGCAAAACAAACCCATTTTCCTGTCTTTGTTTTCAATGCGGGTAATATCCTATTTAATTTTCCAAAAATTCCATTATATCCAAGAACAAATAATCCTGCAAACAGGTCGTTAAATCCTGCAAAAACTAAAGGTAGAAGAAATATAACTCCTACATTATAACTTTTCAGCAATTTACTCCCCATTAGCAAAGATAAAACTGTACCATTAACAGCCCAAAAAAAGCCTGAACAAAGTCCAATAAATTCGTTCTTAAATTTCTTCATCTAAGGTTTTACTCCATTAGGAAAAATTTCCTTATCCAATTCTCTTAATCCGTGCTTATCAATTATATCTAAAAGTTTTTTTCCATAATTAGGATCAGTTGCATAAGTTCCTGTTAAAGCTTCTGCAGCTTCTTCCGGAGTTTTTGCAGCCAATACACCAGCATAATATTTTCTAAGCCAATTATTTTTTGTGAATAATTTCGCATAGTATTCAAATGCTTCATCATAACCTGAAAACTTCATAAACTTAGCTGTAATATAATATTTTTTACCGTTTTTATATTCTGCAGTCCTCATTTCATAATACCTTGAAGGAGGAGTATCTTTACCGGCTTTTATTCCAAATAAATTATAAATAGGTGGAGGTGATAAGCTGTCATTTCCATAGCCGGTTTCTAAACAAGCTTGTGCAACCGCTATTGAAGGAAATAATCCTTTACCCTTAATAGCTTTTAAAACTCCCGGTGTAATTTTATTTATAAATTCGGATTGAGATGGATTCTTTCCATATTTTCCATTTACAAAATATCTATATCCTGATTCATCTCTAGCTCGCCCTGTAAATTTTTCACCCTTTTGGAAAAAATACCAATCTTCGCCATTATCATACCAGCCATTTGCATATTCTCCATTATCAAAAAATTTCTTTCCGCTAGCGTCTATTCCATAACCGCTATGTTTATCTCCGTCTTTAAAATAATACCAATCTTCGCCATCATCATGCCACCAATTTGCATACTTCCCGTTATCAAAATATTTTTTTCCATTACCGTCTATTCCATAGCCACTATGTTTTTTACCTTCTTGGAAAAAGTACCACTCTTCACCATTATCATACCAGCCATCTGCATATTTACCATTATCAAAATATTTCTTTCCGGAAGCATCTTTTCCATAACCGCTATGTTTCTTTCCGTTTTGGAAAAAGTACCACTCTTTTCCAACTTCACACCACCAATTAGCTAGGTCTCCGTTTTCATCGTAGAACAATCCATTTTTATACTCATTTTTAATTTCTTTTGAATATTTTCCATTTATGAAATCTCTAATTCCTGAACCATCTTTCGCAGTTCCTGTAAATTTCTTTCCATTTTGGAAAAAGTACCATTCCTCGCCATCATCGTACCACCAATTTGCATATTTTCCGTTGTCAAAAAATTTCTTTCCGGAAGCATCTTTTCCATAGCCATTGTGTTTCTTTCCATTTTGGAAAAAGTACCATTCTTTACCATCATCATGCCACCAGTTTGCATATTTTCCGTTGTCAAAAAATTTCTTTCCGGAAGCATCTTCTCCATAACCACTATGTTTTTCACCTTTTTGGAAAAAATACCATTCCTTTCCGTCGTCATTCCACCAGTTTGCATATTTTCCGTTGTCAAAAAATTTCTTTCCGGAAGCATCTTTTCCATAGCCATTATGCTTTTTCCCATTTTGGAAAAAGTACCATTCTTTGCCGTCATTGTACCACCAATTTGCAGGCTTACCATCATCTCCATAAAATATTCCATTTTTATATTCTGCAGCCTCAACTACTTTCTCGCTAACAAAAGTATCTTTTGAAACCAGTACACTTGATATTAGTATAGAAAACAGTAAAAGTCTCTTGCTTATTTTCATAAATACCTCCTTATAATTATTTTAAAATAACTACCTGATATAGATAATTTTATCATATTTTCTATATAACATCAACAAATAGCTAAAAATAAACACTAAAAATTACAAAATTATTACAAAAGTGTTACAAAATTATTAAATTTATATTTTTATAATTAAAAAGGAGAGATAAAAATCTCTCCTAAAAAATCACATTAATTAAATTATTATTTTACTTCATAATCATAATGTACATCATTATTTAATAGACATTTATTGTAATCTTGCATAATAGCTCTGGCTTCAAATGATAACCAAAGGATAGCAATTACGTTTGGTATAACCATTAATGTATTGAAAATATCTGCTAATGACCAAACAATAGCAACTTCTCCAAGAGAACCGGCTATAATACAGATAAGAACTATAGCTCTATATGGTAAAAGTCCTGCTTTACCAAATAAGTATTTGATATTTGATTCTCCAAAATAGTACCAACCAACGATAGTTGTAAATGCAAAGAATGATAAACAAATAGCTAAGAAAATAGCTCCACCTGATCCGAATGCAGTTCTAAATGCCTGTTGAGTTAATTGTGCTCCGGCTAAGAATTTTCCGTCAGCTCCTTTAACATTATAAGCACCTGTTACTAAAATGGCAAGTGCTGTTGCAGAACATACTAAAACTGTATCAATGAATACACCAATAATAGCTGTTAAACCTTGTTCAGCAGGGTGTTTTACATTTGCAACTGCGTGAGCATGTGGTGTTGAACCCATACCAGCTTCATTAGAGAATAATCCTCTAGCAACCCCTTTTTGAACAGCAACTTTAACTGCTGCCCCAGCAATACCACCGGCAACTGCTGTACCACTAAATGCACTCTTAAAAATCCATGCAAAAGTAGGTCCAACTTGACCAGCAAACATAATTAAAATTACTATACTTCCTAAAATGTAAACTACTGCCATTACAGGAACTACAAGTTCAGCAAATTTTGCAATTCTGTCAATACCACCGATAAAAATTAGAGCAGCCAAAACGGCAATAACTACACCGATAATAGCCGGATTAATATTTTCAAGTCCTTGAATACCTTTAATACCGGATGCTATTGAATTTGATTGAACGGCATTACCCATAAATCCTAAGGCTAATACTATCGCAATTGCAAAAAATCCGGCTAAAATTTTAGCAAATGCTCCAGTTTTCTTAAGACCTTTTGATATGTAATATGCAGGTCCTCCTACAAATTCGCCATCAATTTTAGATCTGTACTTTTGAGCTAAAACCGCTTCTACGAAAATTGTTCCCATTCCAAAGAATGCTGATAACCACATCCAGAAAATTGCTCCAGGTCCACCTGCTGTAATAGCAGTTGCAACCCCTGCAACATTACCTGTTCCTACTTGTGCAGCAACTGCTGTCGCCAATGCTTGGAATGAAGACATTGAACCCTCTTCTTTAGGTCCTTCTTTCTTTTTGAAAAGTCCTCCAAAAACTAATTTAAAAGCCTTTCCCATTTTTGTAATTTGAGGGAAGCCCAAAATAAATGAAAGGAATAATCCCGCAAATAGCAAACCAGCTACTAAAATTTTACCAGCGATAAAATCGTTTATTTTGTTGATAGTATCAACAAGTCCCGAACCGCTTAGTAATACAAAACTAGATAATAAGTTCATATAATACCTCCTATAAAATTTATTAACTGTATTATACTCTAAATCGGTATATAAGTCAATGTATTTTAGGAAAACTTTTGATTTTTTATTGTCATTTTATTTTTTTATAAAAAATAAAAACAATACGCATTTCTCAATGCTTTTGAGCTGGCTGGAACTCAAAAACTTTATTATTACACAACAAAAAAGGTATGTAATTAAAATAACGAAATTACATACCCTTTATGATTAAATATAAAAAATATTTTTATTTAACTTTATCAATATATTTCCCATATCCCTCTTTTTCCATATCCTCTAAAGGAATAAATCTTAAAGCAGCTCCATTAATACAGTATCTCTTTCCTCCTTTATCTTTAGGGCCATCATCAAAAACATGGCCCAAATGTGAATCTCCACCCTTGCTTTTTACTTCAACCCTCTTAAGACCATGACTATCGTCTTTTTTGTAATTTATATTTTCATCAATTGGTTTTGTAAAACTTGGCCATCCACAACCTGCATCATATTTATCTTTTGAAGAAAAAAGTGGTTCTCCTGTTACTATATCAACATATATCCCCTTTTCATCAAATTTATCATATTTACTTGAAAAAGGTCTTTCAGTTGCAGCATTTTGAGTAACATTGTATTCTAAATCGCTCAATTTATTTTTTAGTTCTTCTTTACTTGGTTTTTTATATTTTCCATCTTTTCTTTCAAGAGGCTTATCAGCAAGACCCAAGTCAATATGACAATATCCGTTTGGATGTTTTTTTAAATAATCTTGATGATATTCTTCAGCGACAACAAAATTTTTAAGTTTTTCAATTTCAACAGTTATAGGTTTGTCAAAATTTGGTCTTTGATCATCAATAAATTTTTCTATAACAGATTTATCCTTCTCATCAACAAAATATACCCCTGTTCTATATTGTCTACCGGCATCATTTCCTTGTTTATTAACACTTGTAGGTTCAATTATTCTAAAATAATGTTGTAAAATTTCCTCAAGTGAAATTTTATCCTTATCATAAACTATATGCACAGTTTCCGCATGATCTGTACTTTTAATTTTTTCGTAGCTTGTCTCTGAGCCATTTCCATTTGCATATCCAACAGTTGTATCCGCAATGCCATCTATTTTTGAAAAATATCCTTCAACACCCCAGAAACAACCTCCTGCTAAATAAATCTCTCCTTTGTTTTTAATCGAATTTAAATCAACTTTTGGTTTTTCCATAACTTTCTCTCCTTTTTTACCATTTCCCATAAATCTTATTGCAATTCCAATCACTATAAGGCAAACTATAATAAAAGGTATTACAACTTTTTTCATAAAAATCATCCCCTTCCTGATTTTATAAAAAATATACCCTCTAAAAAATAATAATACTCAAATTTATTTAAAAAAATCATAATTAAAAAAAGGAAGTTGTTTCCAACTTCCACAAATTATTCTGAAATTATTTTTACACTAGCACTTACACCCAATCTGTCAGCACCCAATTCAATCATTTTTAAAGCTGTTGCCTTATCCCTGATTCCACCACTGGCTTTAACTTTTGCTTTGTCTCCTACAGTTTTTTTCATAAGTGCAACAACATGTTCATTTGCACCTGAAGTACTAAATCCTGTTGAAGTTTTTACAAATTCTGCTCCTGCCTTAACACAAAGTTCTGAAACTTTTACAATTTCTTCATCAGTTAATAGACAAGTTTCTATAATAACTTTTAAAAGTGCTTTTCCTCTTGTAGCATCTACAAGTGCCTTTATATCATTATATACAAAATCCAAATCATTTGATTTTAATGCACCTATATTGATTACCATATCAATTTCATTTGCACCGTTTTTGATTGCATTTTCAGTTTCAAAAACTTTACTTTCAGTTGTCATTGCTCCTAGTGGAAATCCTACAACAGTACAAACTTTAGTATTTGAACCTTTTAGTTTTTCAGCACATCTTTTTACATGACAGCCATTAACACAAACAGAGAAAAAGTCATATTTTTTTGCCTCTTCACAAAGTTTGTCTATCATTTCATAAGTTGTATCTGCCTTTAACGCAGTATGATCCATATATCTATTTAATTTCATTATGCTATCTCCAATGCTAATTTCATCATAGTTGTAAAACTATTTTGTCTTTCTTCAGGAGTTGTAATTTCTTTAAAATGGAATGAGTCTGAAACTGTCAAAATTGTAATAGCATTAACTCCTGCATAGTTAGCATCACAATAAAGAGCATAACTTTCCATATCTACTGCTAGAACTCCCATTTGTGCCCATTTTTTCCAATCTTCAGGTGAAGCATTATAGAAAATATCAGAACAAAATACATTACCAACATTGATATCAATGTTTTGCTCTTTTGACGCTTCATAAGTTTTTCTTAAAAGTTCCCAGGAACAGTTTGCTGAATATGTTCCATCCAATTTATATTGATGAGCAAAGTTTGAATCTGTAGAAGCAGCCATTCCTACAACTATATCATATAATTTAAGTTTATCGCTATAAGCTCCACAAGAACCAATTCTGATTAAATTTTTAACCCCATAAAAATGGATTAATTCATAAGAGTAAATTCCAATTGATGGAACACCCATTCCACTTCCCATAACTGAAACTTTTTTTCCTTTGTAAGTTCCTGTGTAACCTAACATTCCTCTTACATCATTAAATAATGTAACATCTTCTAAAAAATTTTCTGCAATAAACTTAGCTCTTAAAGGATCTCCTGGCATTAAGACAGTTTCTGCAATTTCTCCTTCTATCGCTCTATTATGTGGTGTCATAAAAAACCTCCTTAATTATCTTTTATCTTACATAATATTAACATAAAAACTCTATTTTTTCAAGAATTATAGCCTAAATTCTAAATATCACAAGAGTTTAAATCTAACAATAATTGATGAACAGTCTTTTTAAATACAGGATGAATTTTATCTGGACTTATCTCATTCACAGGCTCTAAAACAAAAGACCTTTTTTGTATTTCAATATGTGGAACTTTTAAATCTTCTTCATCAATTATTAAATCTTCATAGAATAAAATATCTAAGTCAATAATTCTTGGTCCCCATTTGATTATTCTAACTCGTCCCATATCAAGCTCTATTTTCAAAAGAACTTCTAAAAGCTCTCTAGGACTAAGCTTTGTCTCAGCTATACAAACTGCATTTACAAAGTTATCCTGTTCTGTATAACCATAAGGCTCAGTTTCTATATAAGTTGAAACTTTTTCAACTAAAACTCCTCTTTCGTTCATCATCTTAATTGCTAAATCAAGATTTTTCCGACCTTCTCCCATATTACTACCTAAAGCAATCCAAACTTTACTCATAAGTCCTCCTATTTTTTATATGCTTCAAAATTAATATCTTCGCTTTTATCTGCCATTCTAATTGCATCTCCAATTAAAATTGCTGAAAAATGTTTATCAAAATCATGAACTCTTAGTATATTTACACCTTTAAAAGATGCAATCGCACTTAAATATGCAGATGCCAAATCTACATTAGAAAGTCCCTCTTCTGTTTTTATAGCTGAGTCAATATTATTTTCAGTTAAAATATTTACTACAAATCTCTTTCTGGAAACTCCTAAAAACGATAAATATCCCATATCATGAATTCTATCTATTCCCTTAATCAATTCTAAGTTTTCTCTTTTTGTAAGAGCAAAACCGATACCGGGATCTAAACAAATTCTTGATTTCTCTATACCTTTTGAAATGGCAATATTTATAGTTTTATTAAAACATTCTTCCATCATATCTAAAATATCCAAACCTTGTAAATATTCCAAATCTTTATCCGTTATGAATGCATTTTTTCCAAACTTTGGAAAAATTTTTGCACCTTCATGTTCAGGTCTTATAATTACGGGATTAAACATCATAATATATCCAACACTTGAATCTGCAATAACATCAGCCATTTTTTCATCGCCGAGTAAACCTGTAATATCATTAATAATATCTGCTCCTGCATCTATTGCAGCCTTAGCAACTTCAGATTTCCAAGTATCTACGGAAATAACAACATCCATTTCAGACTTAATCGCTTTGATAATCGGAACAATTCTTTCAATCTCTTCTTCTACGGAAATTAATTTGCTTCCAGGTCTTGTTGATTCTCCACCTATATCAAGCATATAAGTTCCGGCTGAAACAAGTTCTCTTGCTCTTTTTACAGCTCTATCAATATCAAAATATTTTCCGCCATCTGAAAAAGAATCCGGAGTCATATTCAAAATTGAACAAAGTTTAGTACTCTCTCCATTTTTGATTGACTTACTCCCAAACTTAAATTCTATATCACTCATAAAAACCTCCGCATAAAATACTTTTTATTTATTATATGTTTATTATATTAAATAAAACTTAAAATATCAACATAAAAAAAAATCAGCTAATCGCTTAGCTGATTTTCAATAAAATTTTAAAATTAATTTTTTGCAATTTCTTCAATTAATTTTAGCGTAAAGTCATAAACTCTTTCTGTTGATGGAATTGAAAGATTTTCTTGTGGAGTATGCGCCCCTCTGATATCAGGCCCGAATGAAATCAACTCAAGATTTGGATATTTTTCATAGATTGCTCCACATTCAAGTCCTGCATGAACTATAATATTTTCAAATTCCTTTCCGGTTAACTCTTTATAAACTTTGTTTGCATATTTTTGTAGTGTTGAATTTTCTTTCTTTTCCCATGAAGGATAACCGCCCAAAAATTCATGTTTTAAACCTAATTTTTCAGCAATTTTAGCAAAAGATGACTTCATATCTGCAAAAATACTCAATGAAGATGAACGAATTGAATCGCGAATTAAAATTTCATTTTCAGTTGTTTGAACTATTGCAAGATTTGATGAACTGATAATACCGGTTTCATCTTTTGTATTCACACCTGTAGGCAACTTTTCTAAAATTTCAACTAGAGTATTTTTCAATTCATTTGTTAAAACTTTTCCTTTTGAAATTTCTTTCTTATCTATTGTAAGTTGTTCCTCTCCATTATATTTTTCTGTAAATTTAGAAATTAATTCATCTAATTTTGGAGAGTTTTCAATTACAATTTCTCCAACTCTAGGAATTGCATTATCTTTATTTCCACAGTTTACACTTGAGATTGAAAGTCCGCTCTCTTTTATAAATTCAGCAATGGTTTTAATCATATTTCTTCTATTTTTGCCGATTTCCATTCCTGAATGTCCGCCTAAATATCCGTCAAAATGAAGTTTAACAAGTTCCACTTCTTTATTTTCAAATTTTAATTCTAATTTTGTTCTAAATAAAGTTCCTCCGGCTGAACCAAGTGTTAAGATGCCTTCTTCTTCAGAATCGATATTAAAAAAGTATTTTCCTTTTAAAAGTCCTTTTTCAAGTCCTAAAGCACCAGCCATTGTAGTTTCTTCAGTAACTGTAATAAGAACTTCAAGTTCAGGGTGAATCAAAGTTTCATCTTCCAAGATAGCCATCGCCATTGCAACTGCTATTCCGTCGTCAGCTCCAAGTGTAGTGTTATTTGCAAAAAGTAAATCATCTTTTATTACCCATTCAATTTTATCTGTTGCAAAATTATGTTTTGAACTTGTAGCCTTTTCACAAACCATATCCATATGTCCTTGTAAGATTATTCCCGGTTTGTTTTCATATCCCTTTGTTGCAGGTTTTCTCATATAGACATTAAGAATATCATCTTGTTTTGTTTCAAGTCCTAATTTTTTTCCAAAATTATAAATATAATCAGATACTGCCTTTTCATTATGTGATTCACGAGGAATATCTGAAAGTTCTCTAAAATAGTGAAAAACTCTTTCAGGTTTTAAATTCATACTATTCTCCTTTTACAATATTTTCTACAATTTTTACAAGTAATTCTGAACCTTTTTCCATATATGAAACAGGAACAAATTCATATCTACCATGGAAATTAAATCCACCGGCAAAAATGTTTGGACAAGGAAGACCCATGAAAGAAAGTCTTGAACCGTCTGTACCGCCCCTTATAGATTGAATTTTTGGAGTAATTCCGATTTCAACCATAGAATTATATGCAAGGTCAATTATATCTTTTCTATCTTCCAATTTTTCTCTCATATTGTAATATGAATCTTTAAGTTCTAAAGTAATTGAATTATCATATCTGGAATTTAAAAATTCAACTATTTTTTTCATATATTCTTTTTTGTTTTCAAATTTTTCTCTGTCAAAATCTCTTATGATAAATTCCATATGAGTATTTTCAGTATTTCCGTTCATTTCCAATAAATGATAAAAACCGTCATATCCTTCAGTATGTTCCGGTCTTTCATTTGCAGGTAACATTGATAAGAGATTATGTGCAACTACAAGTGAATTTCTCATAATATCTTTTGCTGAACCCGGATGAACATTTTTACCTTTAATATCTACTACAGCGCTACAAGCGTTAAAACTTTCATATTCAAGTTCTCCGATAGGTCCTCCGTCAATAGTATAAGCAAAATCCGCTCCAAATTTTTTAACATCAAAATGGTCTGCTCCACGTCCAATTTCTTCATCAGGAGTAAATCCTATTGAGATATCCCCATGTGGTAAATTATTTGATGTAATTTTTTGAATTGCATCCATAATAATTGAAATACCTGACTTGTCATCAGCTCCTAACAAAGTATTTCCGTCAGTTGTTATAAGTCTTTCTCCAACAACTTCGTTCAGACAAGGAAACTCTTTTACAGTCATAGTAACTTCATCATTTAGCTTTATATCTCCTCCTTTGTAATCAACAAATTGAGGATTTACATTTGCTCCGGTAAGTTCAGTTGCAGTATCCATATGTGCAATAAAACCGACTTTTTTTAAATCTTTTCCTACATTTGATTTCAAATGAGCATAAACATAACCCATTTCATCAATATGGGCATTTTCAATTCCCATTTCTTTTAATTGCTTCACAAGTAAATTTCCCAAGTTTTTTTGTTTTTCTGTTGATGGAACAGTATTAGACTTAGGATTTGATTGAGTGTCCATTTTTGCATATTCCACAAAACGATCTACTATATTCATAACTACCTCCAAATATTTTATTGTATATTTATTTTACCACAATTTTAAAATAAAGAAAAGATAGCGATTATCTTCTACTATCTTTTCATCTGATTATATCTTTTTATATTTTCTTCCGTTAAAAATTCAAAAGCCGAATTAACTTCTTGAAATTTCTCTGTGGTATCTCTATCTCTATTCAAATCCGGATGATATTTTTTTGCAAGTTTTCTATATTGTAGCTTAACTTGATAAAAATCTATATCATAAGTATTAAACTCTAAAACCCTACAAGCATTTTCAAATTTATTTTTAAAGTCGCTATATGGATCGTAACTTGTTCCACCGGCATTTTGATAATATCCCTGATAGCCTGTATAGAAACCTCCCTGATTGGAGAAATATTCATTAAAAGCATTAAATCTTCTTTCCCATTCTTCCTGTTCTCTTCTTTGTCTTTCTTCTCTTTCTCTTTGACGTTGTTCTTCTTGAGCTCTTTCATATTTTCTTTTATATTCTTTAAATGATGAATAACCTCTGTTATTTCCCAACAAAAAATTTCCATAATCATTCAAATATTCACATAATGAGTAATTAATATATCTCAGAAATGAAATAAATTTTTTCCCTAAAAAAGGAACTATAAAAAAAACAAATACAACTAGCCAAAAACCCGGATGGAAAATCAAAATTCCAATTAACAAAGGGGCTAAAAACGAACTTAAAGTTAGAAGACCTATTCCTATTAGCACTAAAAATACAGAAATACTGCTAAGCAAATTCACAACATAAGATAGTCCGTTTACAATCAGCCCTAAAGCTTTATCTAAAAATTTAGAAAGACCTATAATAAATTTCCCAAAAAATTTTTTCACACTATTCTCCAAATTCTTCCTTTAAAATTTCATAAAGCGCTTGAGCTTCTTCCTTTGTAAGAGTTATTCCTTTAGACATCCTCTCATGGCTTGGATTCCAATCTCTTATATCATATTTTGGTTCTCTTTCATTCCAGCTTACTAAATTTAACTCTTTCCTCCAACCTTTTTCATTTTCAGATAAAATTCCTAATTCCTCTGTAATCTCAAATTTTAATTCCATTTTCTCCTCCTAATTTAACATTCCATTTTTATTTGTAGGTAGAGACGCAATAAATCCGTCCATTAACCCATTTTTTATTTTTGTTAAAATTTCAATTGAATGATTTATATCTGCCTTTTTAGTTTCAACTTTTTTCAATAATCTCTGCATTTTTTCTACTTTTTTTTCATCAAGAGTATCTTTACAAGACTCTCCAAGATTTTTCACTTCTCTTTGTAAAAATTCCAAATTATTTTCCAAAATTCGAATATTTTCTGAATACTCATCAACATTAAAATCTATCGGATTTTTTATCAATCTTTCTTCTTCAATCGTCTTAAAAATTTTATTCATCGTTCTTTTGCTGTCATCAGCTTTAGCTTTTAGCGTTTTTTTCCAAAGTTCTTTATCCCAATTTTTACTATTTATTTGTGGAGAAATTTCCTTTGCAATGGCCTTAAAAACATCATTACAAGTATTGTTTTCATCAGTGTCAAGCTCATCAAACAATCCTACAAAATTTTTAACCTCATTTGAATTAAATTTTTTGCTGTTTCTATTTTCCAAATTTATAATTGTATAAACTTGACTTACATCTACAAAATTATCAGCAAATTCAAGTGTTTTTAAAATTTCTCCTGCCCTAAAAAGATTCATAACATCTCTTTCAAGTGTTTTTTGAATTTTTATAAGGCTTTCCATATTTTTTTTATATAAAAGTTTAAACTTTTCATCATCTTCTAAAACCAAATCATTTCTAATTGAAATAATTTCTTCTTTTAAAAGTAATAATTCCGCTAAATTTTCTCTTAAATCATTATATTGATTATATAAATTTTCATTAATCATAAAACATCACCTTCCATATAAGTAGAAAATTTGCTTTTATCAAAATTTAATACTAATTTTTCTTTTCTTAACCTATTCATCTTTTTTATCTTAATTTCTCTCTTAAGTGCTTCTGACTTTGTTTCAAAAATTTCAAAATAAACTAGTTTTACAGGTATTCTGCCTCTTGTATATTTTGCACCGCAACCGGAATTATGTTTTTCAAATCTGGATTTTAAATCAGTCGTATAACCGGTATAAAAAGTTCCGTCCTTGCACTCCAACATATAAACAAAAGTTATCATAATATTTCCTTTAAAACATCATTTATCACATCAAAACCGAAACCTCTATAAGTCAAATAATTTATAATCTTTTGTTTTTTCTTGAAATTATCTTCTTCATTTGACAACAGTTCCAGTTTTTTTATACCCATTTTAAGAGCATTATCAAATTCTTCATCGTATTCAAACTCATTCAAAAAATCTTCAAAAATATTCTTAGAAATTCCTTTTTGAATTAATAAAGATTTGATTTTATTTTTCCCATATCCATTTAATTTTTTTTTATCTTCAATAAATATCTCACAATAGACTTTATCATTTAGATATTCCTCTTTTTCTAAAATATCCAAAACTTTGTCTATAACATCTTCTGTAAAGCCATTTTCTTTAAGTTTTAATCTTACTTCATATTTTGTTTTCAATTTTCCTGAAATATAATTTATTGCTCTCGACTTTGCCCTTTCAATATCTGAAAAATACTTCATTTCTAAAATTTCATCTTCTGAAAAATCCATATCAACTGAAACTTTATACTTTTCAAAAATATTATAATTCAAAAGAAGTTTTGTTTCATCTTCAAAAACTACTTCAAAAACTTCTTTAGATTTACTATAATTTATATTTACAACTTGCATTACTTAAATAGCCCTATAATTGCCGGTATTACTCCAACTACCATCATTAAAGCCAATACAAGTGCAACGATTCTAGTTGCTGTTTCTCTTTTCATAAAATCACCTGCTCTTTTTTATTAATTCACATAAATATTGATTTATAAATTCATCAATATTCCCATTCATAACAGACTCGACATTTCCTGTTTCATAACCTGTACGATGATCTTTGACAAGTGTATAGGGTTGAAAAACATAAGATCTTATCTGTGAACCCCATGCAATTTGGGAATACTTTCCTTGAATATCTTCTATTTTTTCTCTATTTTCTTCCTGCTTTATAATCAAAAGTTTTGCAATAAGCTGTCTCATAGCCGTATCTCTATTAAACATTTGACTTCTTTCGGATTGACAAGAAACAGTTACTCCCGTTGGAATATGTGTTATTCTAACTGCAGAATCTGTTTTGTTTACATGTTGTCCTCCTGCTCCTCCAGATCTATAAGTATCAATCCGTAAATCTTTAGGATTTATTTCAATATCGGTAATTTCTTCAATCTCCGGAAAAACATCTACACTTGCAAAACTTGTATGCCTCTTATTTGAAGAATCATAAGGAGAAATTCTAACAAGTCTATGAACTCCCTTTTCTCCTTTCAAAAATCCATAGGCGTTTTTCCCTTCAACTTTTAAAGTAACAGACTTAATTCCACCTTCAGTATCAGAATTATAATCCAAAATTGAAAATGAAAAGCCCTTACTGTTAATCCATCTTGTATAAAGACGTTGTAACATTTCTGTCCAATCTTGTGCATCTGTACCACCTGCACCAGCATGAATTTCTAAAATGGCATTATTTGAATCATATTCTCCAATCATTAAAGTATTTAACTTTAAAGATAAATATTCTTTCTCAATATTTAAAATATTTTTTAACACTTCTTTTTCATATTCCATAAATTCTTCATCAGATAAAATTTTCAAAAATTCTAACGAATCTACAATTTTTTGACTTAGACAAGTAAAAGTTTCAATTTTACATTTTAAATTTTTCATATTATCTAAAATTAACTTTGCCTTTTTAGAATCATTCCAAAAATCTTCTTCGAAAGTTTGAGTCTCAAAATCTCTGTAATCTTCCTCTAACTTTGAAATGTCAAAGTGAATCACCAATTTCTGATAAATTTTGTTGCAGTTTTTTTAATCTTTCGACTACTGTGCTTAAATTTTCCATCTCTCCCCCAACACAACAATAAAATATAATCTTTTTTATTTAAAAATAGAGTTAATTAAATTCAATAATAAAAATATAATTACAGTTAATTTTATACTATTAAAATATTTTCGTCAAGTCCAACAAAAAAGAGCCAATGGCTCTAATTTATTTTTAATATATTATGCTTTTACAATTGGAATCCATAATTCCATTTTATAATCTTTACTATCCATATCCCCTTCATAGTAATATTCAAAGTCAGGAGTTCCCGAATGAACATATCCATGTTCCGGAAAAAACACTTCCATTACATACTTCCAACCATTGTGAATACATTCAGGAACTACTCCTTTTAGCTCAACAATAGCATATTCAGCCTCTTCTACTTCTAGGATATCAAGTCCCATACTTTTTGCTTTATCTACATCCGTAACAATATATCCTGCCATGTAATTTATTACATTTGGACTTTCCACGTCATGACAAATGCCTACACTTTCTCCATCTCCTAGACTTGCAAGTTCTTCTTGGCTATATTTTTCATATAATTTATTCCAAACTTTTGGACATAATGATGAATTAATATTTTCTTCATTGAAACCTGCAACTGTAAATGAACCTTTCTTTTGAATTGTAACATTCATACTTCTTCCTCCTTTAACTGTTAATGCTAATTGAATTCTAGAAATCAATTTGAATGGTTTCTCATTTCTTACTTCAGAAGGAGTAAATCCATGAAAATTCTTGAAAGCTGTTCCAAAAGAGTCTGATGACTCATATCCAAATCTAAATGCAATGTCAATTACTTTTTCGTCCGTATCTCTTAAAGCAATCGCAGCCTCTGTTAATTTTCTTCCTCTCAAATATTCTGAAAGTGTTGTTTCAGTCAGAATAGAAAATAATCGACTAAACATCGCATAAGAATATCCAGATAAATGAGTTATTTTCTTTTCATCAATTTCATCTTCTAAAACAGTTTCTATATAATCTATCGTACTATTAAAAGATTTTATTATACTCATTTGATTTCCCCTTTCTAGATATAGTTTAACAATTTTTAGATTGTACTACCCTATAATGTAGGTACAAATTTTAAAGGATATTTTTTATTTAAAAATAGAGTTAATTAAATTCAATAACAAAAATATAATTACAGTTAATTTTATACTATTAAGATATTTTCGTCAAGTCCAACAAAAACGGTAGTGTGTTAAGATAAAAAAATTTTTTACACTACCTTTCATATTAAATTCAATCTATATATTCAATATTTTCTCTTTGCAAATACTTCACCATTTGTAACCCAACTCTTGCCATTATCAAAAGACGTCTTGCTTTCCCAATGAAATGTATCGAGAGTAATATTTGAAAATATCCATTGATTAAGACTCTCTGTTTTCTCTTTATTCACTAGTACAATTTTATCATTTATTTTTTCTGCTTCCAAACAAACCATCTTTCCTAAACAGGAATAGCAAATATCCCATTTTTTCTTTTTTGGATTATATATTCTTATAGTTGTACCATATTCAGCATCCGGTTGCGGATTTGCAACTCTTTCTACTCTTGACGGACAAATGAAAACATCTTGAATTCCTTGACCATTCAATATCTCTGAAAACAACCATTCTCCTATTACATGCCTTTCTTTTTCAGTTCCTTTTCCATCAACCCATTCAATTTCCCATTCTCCAATTAGAGGAGAAAATATATTTTTGCTTTCTGATTTTTCTCCAATCAATGCTTCAAAAAAATTATTCATATATAAACACAAACCTCCCAAATAAATATTTATAAAAGCCATAACATAATTTTTTACACTTTTACAGATTTGACTTTACCTATAATACCATTCTTTTATAACAACATAGATGATAATTTTGATATCTTCATAGATTACAATTCCTGATTCAACTTGGCAAGAAATTGTTTAAATCGATCTTCATCATTATCTAACTTTCCAAAAAAAATTTCATCAATTCTCTCAACTAGAGGAACAGCTTTTTGTAAAATTTCTTCTCCTTTTTTATTCAAAACAACTGTTTTTGCTCTTGTGTCTTTTGAATGTTCTTTTCTCTTTACAAAATTGTGTTTTTCTAGTAGATTTAATATTTGAGATACAGTCATAACATCTATCCCTGATATTTTAGAAATCATAACCTGTGTAACCTCAATGTTATTTTGTGATAAATAAGCAAGGGAAGCTAATACAACAAATTGAGGATGTGTTAAATTCACTTTTTTCAATTCATTTTTTATCATAAAATGCCATTTGTTATACACTCTCATAAATAATAATCCTGTTGATTTTTCTGAATTGTCCTTATATTTTGATACAAACAAAATATCACCTTATCCTTCCAAACATTTTTTTAAAACAAATATTGAGTGAGGTATATCTGAAAAGACTTGACTTAAAAATTCTAAATGTCGTTCATCTTCGCTGTCTAAAATTACAGTATGTTTTATGTTCACACTTCCATCATTATTATCAATTATTTGATGACCGAAAAGAATATCTCCAAACGGAGTTTCTGTTTTATCCCAAAATTCTTCAAAAGGTCTTACAAGAGTAAGCTGATATTCCATAGGAGGCATGCCTTCAAGTTCCATAGTCCCAAATGATCCTGTCTTAAATCCATCTTTTAATGTGATATTTTTTAAATCTTTCTCCCAATCATACCATTTTTCAATATTTGCATAATACTCCCAGACTTTTTCTTTCACTGCTTTGATTTTTAAACTAAAACTAAATTCCATTGTACTTCCTCCTTTTTATTATATGTACACTTATTATAAAATATTTTATAATATTTGTCAATAAGATTCTTGATTTTCTTCAATAATTTTTTTATTTTTTGTTTTATATCTCTCCTTTTTATTTCTTTATCAAAGTTAATCATTCATTGAATAGCTTTATTTACAAAAAAAGAGCCAACAGCTCTTTTCATTCTATTTCACTATTTTTACTTTTAAACTTCTTAGATATGCTTTTTCTTCTTCGGTAATTCTTCTGCTTTCTATTGCCTTTTGAATGGCTTTATTATGAGTCCAATCATCAAGTTTTTTATTTTCTATAAACTTTATAGCATACTTTTGTTGTTTTGCAAGAGCAGTGGCAAAATACCAAGCAATCATCATATTTACATAATATTCTTCAGACCTTACTTTTGAAACAATTTTCAAATGTTCTTCTTTAAAATTTTCATCCAAATAATTTGAAAGTAAAAGTCCGATTCCGTATCTTATAACATAAGTTTTTTCATCTTCTATCCAATCTAAAATATATCTATATGTCTCATTTGGATATTTTTTAAAAACTTTTGGAGAAAACAAGTCTCAAGTTGCCCAATTGTCAATGAATGGAATAAATTTTTCTGTATATTCCATTACCAAATAAAAATCTTTTATTTGCTCAATTAAACAACCATGTAAATTATTTTCTTCATAGTATTTATGTGGAAGATTATTTAAAAACTGAAAGCTTCGTTTTTCATCTTCTTTAAATAATTTTTTTGCATAATTTCTTAAATCAGGTGTTCTAACTCCGATTATTAAGTCTCTATCTACTGTAGGAATGAGTTTTGCATTAAAATTTTTATATTCAATATCTTGAAGAGAAAACAAATCTTCTAATATTTTATCCATATAATCCCCCTGATTATCTAATTTTCAATTCTTCAAATAATTCTTCATCAGACTTATAAGTTTCGTGCATTGGTGAAGGCATAGCATTTTCAGATTTATATCCCATGAATAAAAGTATTTCTACTTCATTTTGTTCCGGAATATCAAATTTTTCCTTAACTATTTCAGAACTAAAAGCTTTAATCATCACTGAACCTAATCCTAAATCTTCAGCTTCAAGAACCATATGTGTTGCAACAATTATAGCATCTACAACTCCACTTGGGATTCCATCTTCATATTTCCAACATTGATCCATATTATATGTTATAACAAACATAAGTTGTGCATTAAATTCACAAGGAGATGACTCATTTAAAAGTTTTAACTTTTCATCATCAGTACAATAGTAAATTTTTATCGGTTGGTTATTTTTTGCTGTCGGTGCAATTTTTCCTTCCTCTAAAATTTTTAAAATCTTTTCTTTTTCAACCTTTTTACTAGAAAAATCTCTTACTGAATATCTATTTTTTGCTAATTCTAAAAAATCCATAATTACCTCCTTTACAGATTTGCAACTTTGAAAAGTTTCCCGTCTATTTCAACTTTTCTTAGCCTTTTTTCAAAATCAATTCTTTTAACCCAAACTTCCCTTTCACAACCTAGACATTTCAATTTAATTTCAATTCCTGTCCTTAAAATCTCCCATCTATTTGTTCCACAGGGATGTTCTTTTTTTAGCACTACAATGTCGGATACTTTATATTTATACAATTTTATCACCCTTTTCAAGTTTCAAAAACTCAATATTTTTTTCTTTAAATTTTTTATACAATTCTTCTCTTAAATTTTTTTCATTTTGCCATTGTGTTGACTGTTTACTCCAAAGAGCAACAGCTATTTTTATATAATAACTTCCCATTTCTGTAACTCCGAAAAATACCGGATCTTTGACTACACTTTTATGTTTCTTTGAAAATTCTGTCGAAAAATCGCTTATAATTTTCTTAACTTTTTCAACATCCACATCAGTTGGAAAACAAAAAGTAACAACAGATCTTTGGTTATTTTTACTTAAATTTGTAACAGTAGTAATACTTCCGTTTGAAATGGTATTTATACTTCCATCATAACCTTGTATCTGTGTATTTCTCATATTTATAGACATAATATTGCCAGAAATTCCATTTATAATAACATCATCCCCAATATTATACTGGTCGTCTAAAAGAATAAAAACTCCACTGAATAAGTCTTTTACAATACTTTGAACTCCAAAGGCAATAATAATACCACCAACTCCAGCAGTTGCTATTAAAGATAAAGTATTTACATCAAAAATGCTAAGTATTATAACTATTACTATAAAATAAATTATATATTTCAAAACACTTGACGATATAGAAACTATCGAGTTTACCTTTTTAGAGTTTCTAAAATCATTTGATTTATATGTTTTAACTAGATTTGTCAAAGCTTTTGTAAAAATATAAATTATAATTTTGGCAACAAAGAAAACTATTATAGATAAAATTACTTTTATAATTAGGCTTCTAATAGACTCCGAATAAATAAAATTTCCAAAAAATTTATTCATTAATATTTATCTCCGTTACAACATTTCCTCTATCTTGTGTCTTTTCAAAAAGCCAAAGGTAATCAACATTTTTACCCGCTTCTTTTAGAGATTTTACTGTTTCAAGTTCACTTGGATCAAGCAAAATAGCTAAACCACAAGAACGACTTACTTCCCTTGGTGTTGGAATTGTTTTAAATTTCTTATCTAAATTCTTAAGTTCTTTCTCTAATTGCATTGTATGATTAACTGAATTAAAAGTCAATAATAAATATTTTTCGTCCAAAAAAATCCCTCCTATTTTATTTTTTTATATTTATCTTTTTGAATCAAATAAACTGAATCTTCACTTTGAATAGAATCTACTATTTCACCTGAAAATTCTTTAGTTTTAAAAGTAGCTTTATCAATCAATACATACCCATTTTTTTTGACTAGCAGAATATCTTTACTTAAAATGTAAGATTTCACATAGTCATCACCAATATCAACAGTTTTTTCAAGTTTTAAATCCTTAGCATTAAAGACTTTTAAGTCTTCAGAAAACAAGTAAATTTTCCCAGAATCATAAACAACATTTTTTAAATTTTTTATATAATATTGATTTTTTATAATATTTTTTTCAAAAAGATATAATTTTTCATTTGTAGCAACAAAAAGTTTATCATCTAAATCATTTACAAAACCAAATTCTATTATAAATTCATTAAAAAATGTAAAGTCACAAACAGTTGACTTATCTTTTGCATTCAAAATATGAAATCTTGACTTAATTGAATTTTCATATTTTACATAATCTGTATAGGCAAAATTATTTTTACTTTTTGAAAATTTTACATATCCGGGATTTTGAACATCTTCATTTGAATATATTTCAGTCAGATTCTCATCAAAAATTTTAAAACTCGCATTATTGATTAAAATCAATTTATTATTTTCAATAATAAAATCTTGAATTTCTTTTTCCAATGAAATTCTTTTAATTTCATCAAAATTCTTGCTATACATAATTATTTCATTAGGCATAAGTGAATAGATGACATCATTTGAAACTCTAATTTTTCCATTGTTTTCAATCTCTTTTTCTAATTTAAGTTTTCCATTTTTATTAAATCGTAAAAATTTATTTTTTTCAAAGATGTACATTTCATCTTTTATAAATTCGATTTTACTATAAGGTTTTGAAAAATCATAAGCTACCTCTTTATCAGAGTTGCCTGAAAATTTAAAACTTAAAAATATAATCAATATAATAACTGCAATAACCGAAATTCCTATTGCAATTCTATTTTTATATTTTAAAATTATTTCCATATTTTCTCCTAAAGACCTAATTTATCTTGTTTTCTTCTAAGTTTAGTTATAATATGATCCTCATCCAATTCCACCATATCAAGAGTTATCAGTTCGTCTTTTTTTACATCAACTTTTAATTTAGTTTTTTTAGTAATCATAGCAATTGGTAAAAGATTTCTATTTTTTTGATCTGCATGGCTTGTTATAGTTCCAAAAACAGATTTGCCGCCAATCCCTTCTAAAATTTCTCCTGCTTTTAAATCTTTCTTTGCAACTGTAACAGTGTCTGAAACTTGTCCACAAGCAGGAACAATAGTTGACTCTTTTTCAACAATTGCATTATATATTGTAATTGGAGTTTCCAAACTTGTTAAGTGATAAGGTCTATAAATTGCATAGTTCGGTCCGTCACCCATTTTTAAATATTTCATTAAATCGTGAACTTCATCACTATCACTTGTTACGATAGCATAAACTCCGGGAGCAACTCCAAAAGCAAAATCTACAGTCTTATAATTATTTAAAATTCCACCTTGTTCCTTTAGAGAAAAAATTTTCGCTAGTTCAGCAGGTGTAGTATTTGGACCATGACAACCAATAACATCAGGGACAAAACCTAATGCATTTGCAGCACTTGTAAGTTCAATCATGGTGTTTGTTCCGTCAATAAAACCGGCAAGCATTTTTGGATAGAGTCCTTTTGAAATTGCTTCCTCTCTGACTTCATCCTCTGTTATATAATGATTAAGCGGATTATTTTTCCCTTTTCCAACAGCAAGAAGTTTAAACCCTGCACCTAAAGCAAAATCAGCAAGTTCCATAATAGCTCCGGGTTCATCCCCAGCAGATCCTGTATAAATAACATTTTTCTTTTTTGCTAAATTGAATAAATACGGTCCAATAACTGCATCACATTCAACATTTAACATAATTGTATGCTTTCTATTTTCAATTGCTTCCATTGCTAAAATTGCTCCAAAAGGAGGATTTCCCGTTGCATCAACAACTCCTTTAATATCTTGTAGCTTACAAGCAATAGAATAGTCATCAGAAACTACATACATTCCATTCTTTATAGAATTTTCAATTATTTTTATATTATCGCTTGTAGTAATATCCGACTTTCTAACACCGGATGAAATAAGAGCTTCCATAGCTTTTTCAGGCTTTTCATCTATTACAACAGAACTTGTAAGACCTTTAATTCTGGAAAGTTGATTAACAAGTCCTTTTCCCATTTTTCCGGCTCCAACAAGAGCAAACTTAACTTCTCTATTTGCATTATATAAATTATTAAGTTTATTTTTCATTCTAAACATAAAAGTCCTCCATAATTTATTATTAATTATATCATTCTTATTTTACTACACTACATAAATTTTATCAAATTTTTTTATATGGAAATTACTCTTTACTATATGTAAATTTTAGTGTAAAATTATAGTAATATAATTTCGTTTAAAATAAATAAACAAAAAATTATGTTTAAATTAAATTTATAAATAAAATTATTCAAGATTTTACATTTTGAATAATTTTTAAGTAAAATAGATAGGAGATTTTTAAAGGATTTTTATGAAGTATTTTAGAAAAACTCTTGCCATTGATTTTGGAACATCAAAGGTAGTAACTTTTGTAGAAAATAAAGGTATCATTGTAAATGAACCGTCAGTCGTTACTATGGATACATATAAAAATAAAATATTATCTTATGGAGAAACAGCAAAAAAATTATTGGGTCGTATTCCGGGAAATGTAGTTGCAAAAAGGCCTGTAATTGCAGGAAATATTGTAGATTTTAATGCAACAGAAGCAATTATAAAAAGAGCAATAAAAAAATCTGTCGGAAAAAATTTTTTCAGACCGAATGTTTTAGTTTGTATTGCAAGTGAATTGACACAAGTACAAAAAAGAGCAATAACTCAAGCTGTAAAACTTGCGGGTGCAAATAATGTTGTGCTTTTAGAAGAAACAATAACGGCTGCCATTGGATGTGGTATAAATATAAATGATCCATCAGGCACTATGGTTGTTGATATTGGTGCCGGAAAAACAGATATTTCCGTAATTTCAAATGGAGAAATAATTATTGCAAAAAGTTTAAGTGTCGGTGGAAATACAATTGATCAAGCCATTGCGGATTTCATTCGTACAAGATATAATATGCTTATTGGAGAAAACACAGCAGAACTTATCAAGTTATCAGCTGCAAGAGCATATCCTACAAATGACGGCTCAATGTATGAAATTAAAGGAAGAAATGTAATGAATGGTCTTCCAATGCATATTTTTGTAAATGATTCAGATATTTCTCACGCAATTGGAATGACTTTAAATAAGATTTTAAATGCAATAACAGAAACTTTAGAAAAAACCCCTCCTGAATTAATTGCAGACATTTCTGAAAAGGGATTAATATTAACCGGAGGTACATCTCTAATTCCCGGACTTGTTGAATTAATAACGGATAGAACTCATCTAGAGGTTATAAATCCGGAAAATCCTGAATTAATGGTAATAAAAGGTGCCGGAAGATTTTTGAAAAATGTTGATTTCTCAAATGATGAAATAGAATATCTAGACGAATTAAAACGTCATGTTTTAGAACAAAAAGAACAATTAAGAAAGAGATAATATGCAAAGATATAATGATTTAAGTTCTTATCTAAAGAAAAAATTCGGCTCAAGACTTTTAAAACTCTCCATCGATGGAGGGTTTTCTTGTCCAAATAGAAAAAATGGAAAAAAAGGCTGCAAATTTTGCTCAGAAACTGGAAGTGGAGAATTTACCACAAAAAGAAAATCAATAACAGAACAATTAAAAGCTCAAATCAGCTTTTTAAAAGAAAAAGATAAAAGCAATGGTTATATTGCCTACTTTCAAAGCTATACAAATACATTTTTACCTGTAGAAGAACTAAGGAAAATGTACTATGAGGCAATAAATTTTCCAAATGTCAAAGTGCTATCCATAGCTACAAGAGCCGACTGTTTCAATGAAGATATTTATAAATTACTTGCAGAACTGAATGAAAAAATTGAAGTCTGGATTGAGCTTGGATTACAAAGCTCAAATGAAAAAACAAGAAATAATATGAATATTGGATACAGTACAAAAACATTTGAAAATTGTGTGAAAAAGCTTAAAGAATTAAATATAAAAACTATCTTTCATATAATTTTCGGTCTTCCAAATGAAACGAAAAAAGATTATAAAAATACTATTGATTATGTAAATACCAAAAAACCTTGGGGAATTAAGATTCACAGCCTTTATATTCAGAACGATTGTGAACTATATAAAGAATATATAAAAAATAGTTTCAAAGTAATAACTTGGGATGAATATATAGATGCTTTGATTATGGCAATAGAAAATTTAGACAAGGACATAATTATTCATAGGCTCACAGGAGATGGCGATAAAGAAAAACTCGTTGCTCCCCTATGGTCAAAAAATAAAATTAAAACAATAGGAGAAGTTAGTAAAATTCTAAAACAAAGAAATTTATATCAAGGAATAAACCACAAAAATAAAGGAGCTTTATAAAAAGCTCCTTAACATTTTTTTATTAAATTAATTAGCTATAAAAACTTTGAAAATCTAATATAATCTAAACAATTTCATCCCCCATTCATCAACTCCATTTTCTCTAAAACCTAATTGTTTCCAAAATCGAATTGAATTATCTTTCATTGAATTTAAAACATAATGTGTTGCTCCAAGTGATTTTGTATATTTTTCTAATCTTTTAAAACATTCCAAACCTTTTAATTTATTTCTAAATTCAGGATATATCCAAAAATCCATTATAAAACATTCTCCAAAATATTTTCCATCTTCATTGGTATAAATCGTAAATTGAACTGCTCCTATTTCTATATCATTTTCAAAAAAGTAGGCAATATAATGTCTGTCTTTATCATTATTCATACTATTTTCTAAAAAATCTCTGTACTCGCTACTTAAAAAGTATTCTATATCTTCCTTATCCGTAACAATTTCATCTTCTATTAAGTATTTAATATGTTTATCCCAAAACACATTTGTTTCATTAACAGAAATTTCCCTAATATCTATCATAACTCTCCTACTAAATTAAATCCAATACCGACTTATCAAAGAAATATTCTCTCCCATCATCAGTTCTTTTTAAAAGTTTAAAATCAACCATAAATCTTCTCAAATAACAATAATCTGCATAGTATTTCTTTAAAATCTCATTAATTTCTTTTTCCGTATATTTTCTTTCATCAAAGCAAATAGAAGCTAAATAAACAAAAAGTTCATATTTATCTTTTTGTTTTTTTGGCATATTTACAATCATACCATCTTTTATCCATTTATCTTTATTAAATTCCATAAACACTCTCCCTAATATTTGACACAGTTTTTGTCCATCGTCGAAAAAGGCTCATCTAAAAGCAATATTTCTTTTCCTAATAAAATTGCTCTTAAATAATTTACTAATAGTTTTACTTCGACAAACTGAGATTTAGATTTTAACCCTTAAGGAAAATAAAACGGGCTATTCTCCTGAGGGATTTTCTATAATATTATAGTTTAATGCAAAGTGTAGCTATATAGTCATTTCCATAACGTGATAATCTATTTCTTTTATCACATGATTCATAAAAATCTATCATAGCGAGACCATTTTTAAGTTGTCCTCTAATCTGAGTTTCTAAGGTATGGCTAAATTCATATCCATATTCTGGATTTATGGTTATCTTGCCTTGCTCTTCAAGCTCTTTTGAATTAAAAGGTATTGAAAACTTTAAAAGTAATTCCTCATCGGGTTTGTCCCATACAATGTCAGCATCATACATGTATATCCAGGGATTCATAAATCCGACCATTAACAGTCCACCCTTTTTCAATACTCGAGAGGCTTCTTTATACATGTTTTCTAAATCTTCTATATATACATTTGAAACCGGATTAAAAATAATATCAAAAGTTTCATTTTCAAATGGAAATGGTTTTGTCATATCGCCTTGAACTGTATTGATTTTTAAGCCTTCTCTTTTAGCAACCATATCATCTCTTTGTAATTGTGATTTAGAAAAATCCATTATGGTTACATCATAACCTTTTATAGCAAAAACTGGACCCTGCTGTCCACCACCACAAGCTAAACCTAATATCTTTTTTCCGTTTGCTTTTTCAAACCATTCTTTTGGAACTTTTTTCCCAACAGTTAATGCAACAGAAATTGGATTATTTCTAACTTCTTCTAATTCTTCATGTGTCAATGGCTCAGTATAGTCATTTTTTACATTATTCCATCTATCTTCATTTAATTTTATATAATTGTTCATCTTATAATCTCCTCGTAATTTTATATTATTTCGATTTAAGTTGAATATCCGCACTTTCTTTTTGTCATTTTATTTAATTGTTTTAGCGCGACAAGTCTGAGTTTACCTACCCTTCAAATCAAGAGTCATCAGTTTGTAAACCTCAATAAATATCCATTAGGATCTTGAATCAGGAACTCCATTTGTATTTCTTCAATTCCGTTAACCCTATATACACTTCTAATCAGCTCTCTGTAAATCTCTAATTGTTTGCTTTTCACTAATTCATATAGTTTCTCAATATCATCAACTGATATTGAAAAATTTATTCCTCTTCCTAAAGGATAGATTAGTTCCCCTGTATTCCAGCCATCATCATGAATTTGTTCAAACATAAACTGACTATCTTGAAAAGACATAAAAACAAATTTCACTTCCGGTCGTTCGTACTCTATTTTAAATCCTAATTCTTCATAAAAATTTTTAGTCTGAACAATATCAAAAACTGATAATTCAGGAATCAAACTATTAAACTCCATATAAACTCCTCATAAAATTCTAATTTGCCAATTTTTCATTCATTTTATTATACCACTTCCCCCCCCATATTTGTCATTCAATCAAGCTGAATATTCATTTTTCTAACTATATTTTTTAATCCACTATAAAATAGTACAAGATTTTTAAGGTTTTTTTCTCTTTTGACTTATTTTATCCTTAAATAGTTCATCATCTTGAATCATTTCCTTCCGCTTTACTAATTTTTGATTAAGACAATTTTCTTATAAAAAAGAGATTGAAGACTACTCCTCAATCCCTTAATTCTCTTTAACAAATTTTATTATAAAAAATCCATTATGTTTTTGTTTTTCTGGTAATAATTTTATAAATTTTTCTGATTTACCCAAAAATTCAACATCTTTTATTTTTAAATTTTTATGTTTTTCTAAAAAATATTTGACATTTTCTTCATTTTCACATTTCAAAACAGAGCAAGTGCTGTAAACTATCTCTCCTTTATCTTTTAGATATTCTACTGCATTATCAAAAATTTTTCTCTGTAATTCAATTATTTCATCAATAGTTTCTTGACTTCTGAATAATTTTATTTCAGGTTTTCTATCCATAACTCCAATTCCTGAACAAATTACATCACAGAGTATATAGTCAAATTGTTCTTTATATTCCTCTTTGTAAATTGAAGCGTCAAAATTTAGTAATTTTACATTTTTTATATTAAGTCTTTTACAATTTTCTTCTATCTTTTTTAATTTACTCTTTACAATATCGTTCGCAAAGATTTCTCCACTATTTTTCATCTGAAAAGCTAGATGACAAGTTTTTCCACCCGGTGCAGAACAAATATCTAAAACTTTTGAATTTTCTTTTGGTGCTAAAACTTCTCCTGTTAAAATACTACCAACATCTTGAACTGTAAAATCTCCTCTTTTAAAACTTTCAGTCTCCAATATGTTAGTAGGATTTTCTACAAAATAAGTAAGTTTTGAAATTTCAGATTTTTTAAGCTTATATCCGTCTTTTTCCAAATCTTTAACAACTTTTTCTTCCGTCTTTTCAAAAGATGAAATTCTTATTGCAAAATGAGGTTTGAACATTGAATTTTCAAGAATTTTTATAGTTTCTTCCCTGCCATAATCTGCAAGTAAATTTTTTACAATATCCATATTTGCAGAATATTTTATAGAGATAGTTTCCTCTACGCAGTCAGCTTCAATCTTTATAAAGTCTTCTTTATTTCTCAAAAAATTTCTTAAAGATCCATTAACAAAAGAGGAAAATTTTTTAAGTTTAAAAACTTTTGTAAGATTAACAGCCTCATTTATTATTGCAAATTCAGGAATTTTATCCATAAAAATAATCTGATAGATAGAAATTCTTAGAATATTTAATATATATGGATTGAACTTTTTAATTCTTAGTTTACATAGTTTCTTAATTATATAATCAAGATAAATTCTGTTTTCCAAAGTTCCATATACAATTTCTCTTAAAAATTTGCTATCTAAATCAGAAATATTTTTTGTGCTTTTATTTAATAAATTTGTTGAATTTGAATTTTCATCTTTGATTTTACAAAGAATCTCAACTGCAAGTTTTCTCATTATTTTAAAATTTCTCCAACTTTAATAGAATTGCCACGAAGATAGTCTTTAACTAAAACTCTTTTTTTCCCTGAAAATTGAATTTCTAAAAGTTTTATACTTCCGTCTAAAGTTTTAACAAAAATTGCATCATCTGAAACTTTAAAAATTGTTCCAACATTTTCATTCGGATTTTCTTTTGAAATTTCAGCTCTATGAATTTTTATATTTTCTCCCATATATTCACAAAATGTACTGGGCCAATTATAAAAACCTCTAATTTTGTTGAAAATATTTCTTGAAGTATCATTAAAATCAAGTTTTCCCATTTCCTTTTTTATCATAGGAGCATAGGAAAATTTATCTCCCTGTTTAGCTCTGTTTTTGTATTTGTTTTCAAAGTCATTAATAGTTTTAACAATCAAACTCGAACCCATTTTTGAAAGTCTTTCATAAAGAGTTTCAGCATTGTCTGACTCTAAAATTTCTGTTTCTTCAATATCCAAAACATCTCCCGTATCAAGCCCCACATCTATTGACATAATACTTACACCCGTTTTTTTTAGACCGTTTACAATAGCCCAATTTATCGGTGCAGAACCTCTAAGTTCCGGTAAAATAGAAGCATGAATATTTAAAATTTTTCCTTTCATAAAGTCGATTAGCCTTTTGTCAATTATCTGTCCAAATGCTACTACGACAATAAAATCAGGATTTATTTCTTTTACGACTTCAAAAAATTCATCACTTTTTACACTATCAGGAGTTACAACTTCAAGACCAAGTTCTAATGCTCTTTGCTTTACTGGAGTTGGTAATAATTTTTTTCTGTTTCTAAGTTTGTCTTTTTGAGAAACAACTAAAGAAACTTCAAAATTTTCATTCAAAGTTTCTAAAGGAGGAACTGCAAAATCCGGCGTTCCCATAAAAATTATTTTTTTCATTATTCTTCCTCACCGTAATACAATTTCTCATACATTTCAGCTTCTTCTCCTTCTAAAGCTAAATCTGTAAATAAAATTCCATTTAAGTGATCTATTTCGTGACAAATACAAACAGCTAATAATCCTGTTGCATCTATAATTTGTTCATTTTCATCTACATCCGTATATTTGAATTTTACTTTTTCAGGTCTCTTTACAAACCCTCTAACATCAGGAATTGAAAGACAGCCTTCAGGTCCAACTTGTTCTCCGGAACTTTCTAAAATTTCAGGATTTATCATTTTAAGTAATCCATGTTCATCTCCAACATCAATTGTTACAAGTCTTTTTAAAATTCCAATTTGAGGACATGCAAGTCCAACTCCGTCTGAATTATACATTGTTTCTGCCATATCTTCAAGCAGATTTTTTATTTTATCGTCAATAACTTCAACTTTCCTTGCCTTTTTTCTAAGAACAGGATCGTCATCAATTCTAATATTTCTTAATGCCATTTTACCTCCTTAATCTATCGTCAAAATTAATTTCCCATTTTTTTCAGTATTAAATGAATACTTTTTATTGAAAATTAATTCTGTTAAAAATTGTCTAAAGACATCATAGTCTTCTAGAACTTTTATAGTCAAATTATATCTATACACCATATTTACCCATTTTATCGCATCAGGATTAGGTCCTAGAATAATTATATTTTTTAAATTTATTTCTTTTTTAAATTTATCAAAAATTAAATCTCTTATTTTTTTCAGTTCTTCCATACAATTTTCAACATTTTTACTTCTAAATTGAAAATTCACTATATGAGCCTTTGGCGGATAAAGAAAACTTCTTCTAAAATTTATTTCTTCTCTGAAAAATTCTTCATAATTATGATCTGAAGAATTAACAATACTGTAATGACTTGGTTTATAAGTTTGGATTATAACTTTTCCCTCTTTTTCTCCACGACCCGAACGACCTGCAACCTGTGTCAAAAGCTGAAAAGTTTTTTCAGCCGATCTAAATGATGGTATATTTAAACTTATATCAGCAAGTACAACTCCTACCAAAGTTACATTTGGAAAGTCGAGTCCTTTTGAAATCATCTGAGTACCGATTAAAATATCAATTTCCTTATTTTTCATCTTTTGATAAACTTCTTCATAGACTCCTTTTTCCTTTGAAGTATCTGCGTCTATTCTACAAACTTTAGCATCTTTAAAAGTATTTTTAATATATTCTTCCAATGCTTCAGTTCCAAAGCCGAATTCTTTTATGGATTGTTTAAAACAATTTGGACATATTTTAGGTTTTGGCTTAGTTCTTCCGCACATATGACAAATACAAACATCTTTTCTATTATCTTTGTGATAGGTCATAGAAATATCACAATAATCGCATTTTTGAACATAACCGCAACTTCTACAAAAAACGAAAGAGCTTCTTCCACGTTTATTTAAAAATAAAATTACCTGTTCTTTTCTATCCAAAGTTTTCTGAATTTCTTCATAAAGACTATTGCTTAAAATACTTTTATTCCCAAGCAAAAGTTCTTCACGCATATCAACAATTTCAACTTCAGGTAAGGAATTTTTTGTAGCTCTGTTTTTTAACTCTAAAAGCTTTATATCATCACTATTTGTTCTCTCATAAATATTTACAGACGGAGTTGCAGAACCTAAAACGAGTTTTGCTCCGGACAACCCGACTAAACATTCTGCCACTTCATGAGTATAATATTTTGGATTTTGGTCACTAATATAACTAGATTCATGCTCTTCATCAATTATTACAAGTCCCAAGTTTTTTATAGGAGAAAAAATTGCAGATCTAGCTCCAACCACAATTTTTATATCCTTGTCTTGAATTTGTTTCCATTGATTTAATTTTTCAATCATTGTAAGTCTGGAATGGATAATTGCAATATTATTTCCAAAACGTCCTGAAAATCTCTCTATGGTCTGTGGTGTAAGACTAATTTCAGGAACTAAAATTATACTGCTTTTTCCCTGTTCTAACATATTTTCAACGAGTTGAAGATAAATCTCAGTCTTTCCACTACCAGTTATTCCATGAATTAAAAATTTATTATTTTCGGAACTTAAAATATTGTCCAAAACTTCTTTTTGTTCTTTATTTAACTTTAATTTTTTATAGCTACTTGTTTTTTCAATAGAATTTTTATAAATTTTATTTTCAGTTAAAACAAGTGCCTCCATTGAAATCAAAGAATCTATTACAGTTTTTGTAAAGTTGTTTTCTCTTAATTCTTTAACACTTACAAAATCTTTTCCTTTTAAAAAATTCAAAAGTTCTAATTGTTTTACTGCATTTTTACGAATTTTTGAAAAATCAAAGTCTTTGTTAAGTTTAACAAATTTTTCTAAAAATTTATTTTCCGAGTTGTTATATTTGTATTTTTTTACTAAAATTTCATTTTCAATTAGATAATTTACCTTTTTATCATCATTATAAAATTCTCGAATTTCTAAAATATTTTTTCTCTTTGAAAAAAATTCAGTTTCAACAGTTGAAAATTCATTGTATTTTTCTTTATTTAAAACAAAAAATTCTTCAATTTTACTCCAATCTCCGGGAGGCAAAACACAATTTAGACAATAAGAAAGATTTGTAATGTATTTTTCACTCATAAACTTTGCAAGTTTAATCTGTGTTTTACTTACAATTTCCTTTTCATCTATAACCATATTAATTTCTTTGAACTTTATATCTGTTTCAATATCTTTTTCATCTAAAATATTTATAACAAGTCCAACCGTTCCCTTATTTCCTTTACCAAAAGGAACAATTACCCTCTTACCTACTGAAATTTCTTCTTCAATATTTTTAGGGATTTTATAAGTAAAAATATTTTCAGCTCTTGATAGTAAAAAAGACTTAACAACAACTTCTGCTAACATATTTTCTCCAAAATAGCATCTAAAATTTTATCTGCAATTTCTCTCTTAGTTAAAACTTCCGTTTCAATTTCACTATCTTTAGTAATGATAGTAACCTTATTAAAATCAGAGCCAAAGCCGCTATCTTTTAATGAAACGTCATTTGCAACTATCATATCCAAATTTTTATTCTTCATCTTTGAAATTGCATAATCTTTAACTGAATTTGTTTCAGCTGCAAAGCCTACAACAAATTGTGATTTTTTGTGCTCTGAAATACTTTTTAAAATATCAATATTATTTTCAATTTCAATATTTTCAAAATTTTCAGTCTTTTTGATTTTAAAATCTTTTTTATTTTTTACCTTAAAATCAACTGGTGCAGCAGGCATAATCAAAATATCTGCCTCATCAAAATTTTCTTTAAGAGAGTTATACATATCTTCATTGGTTTTTACATCAATGTACTCAATACCAAATTTTCTGTAATCACTATTAACTTTTCCGCACACTACTTTTACTTCAGCTCCACGTCTTTTAGCACATAGTGCCAATTCATTTCCCATTTTTCCACTACTATAATTTGAAATGTATCTAACTGGATCAATGTCTTCAACTGTTGCACCATTTCCTATTAAAATCTTTTTTCCAAGTAAATCTTTTTTTACAAAATAGCTCTCAATTTCCTCGAAAATTTTTTCAGTTGTAGGAAATTTTCCTTTTCCATAATCACCACAAGCAAGGCGACCATAATCAGGGCTTAAAACAATATGTCTTTCTTTTAAAATTTCAATATTTTTTTGAGTCGCAGGATTTTCATACATATTAACATTCATAGCCGGCACTAAAATCATTTTTTTAGTATGTGCAAGTACTATATTTGTAATTAAATTATCAGCAATTCCATAAACAATTTTAGCCATAGTATTTGCAGTAAGTGGTGCAAGAACAATACAATCAGCTTTCTTTGCAAGTTTTATATGCTTAACCTCGCTATCCATATCTCTTTCAAAGACATCACTATAAACCTTATTTTGACTCATTGTTTCAAAAATCAAAGGATTTATAAGTTTAGTTGCGTTTTCAGTCATAACAACATTAACTTCATATCCTGCCTTAACCAACATACTTACCAAGTCTAAAGACTTGTAAATTGCAATTCCCGAAGTTACTCCAACTAAAATATTTTTTTTCATCTTAATCTTCCTTTTCTTTTTTAGTTACCTTTTGAGCTACTATTTCTTGAAGTGCTTGAGTAATTGGTTTTTGAGCATCTGTTTCCATTAAATTTTTAGATCCATTTACAATTCTTCTAGCTCTTTTACTTGTCATAACAACTAAAGCATATCTACTCTTATCAATTTTTTCTAATTCTTTAAATGATGGATTTATCATCTTTCATTCCTCCTATTTCTTAATCTTTAATCTTTCGGCTTCAATAATCGCCTTCATTTTATCTACACTTTCATCTATAAAATCATTCACTATGGAATAATTATATTCATTTAAAAATTCAACTTCTTTTTTTGCATTATTCATTCTTAAATTTACAGTTTCTTCATCTTCCGTTCCACGTTCTACAAGTCTTCTCTTTAATTCTTCAAAATCAGGTGGCAAAACAAAAACCAAAACTGCATCAGGATAATTTTTCTTAACTTGTAGCGCTCCTTGAACGTCAATCTCTAAAATTACAACATCTCCATTATCAATAGAATTTAAAACAAAATCTTTTGGAGTTCCATAATAATTTCCGTGAACTCTTGCATACTCTAAAAGTTTTTTATCTGCTATCATCTTTTCAAACTCATCATTTGAAACGAAAAAATAGTTTTTCCCATGTTCTTCATTAGGTCTTTTATTTCTACTCGTTGCAGAAATTGAATACTTAATATCTTTATTATCTCTTAATAAAATATCACAAATAGTACCTTTACCAACTCCTGACGGACCTGAAACAACCATCAAAAATCCCTTTTTCATATTACCTCCAAAACTATTCAACATTTTGAATTTGTTCTCTAAGTTTCTCTATAATAACCTTCATTTCAATAACATAAGTTGAAATTGCGTAATTATTTGATTTACTTGCTATTGTATTGATTTCTCTATTCATCTCTTGTAATAAAAATTCAATTTTTTTACCAACTTGACTTTCTAAATTTAAAAACTTCTTAAAATTTTGAATATGTGAATGAAGTCTTGTGATTTCTTCACTTATATCAAGTTTATCTGTATAAAAAATTACTTCAAGATTTAATCTGTTTATTTCACTTTCAGATAATTCATCAGAAAATTCATTTAGTTTTAATTTTAATCTCTCAATTTGATTATTTAAAACATCCTCTTTCCTATCTATGATATTTCCTAAATTATTTTCAAAAGCCAAAAGATTGTCCAACAAATCCTTATTAAGATTTTCTCCCTCAACAATTCTCATTGAAACAAGCTCATCAACCGCCTTTTCAACAGACTCTAAAACATTCTTTTTCAAATAATCTTCGTCAATCTCAGAAGTCTTAACATCAACTACATTCTCATTTCTAACAATATGCCCTATACTTACAGAACTTTCAATTCCAAGTTTTTCAGAAATGTTTTTATAAGCCTCAAAATAAGCAGAAGCTAAATCATAATTAACATCTAAAGCAGAATTACTTTCAGAAAACTTTTGTTTTCCTCTTATAAAAATATCAACTCGTCCTCTTGACAATTTTTTTCTTACAACTTTTTTTATATCTTCTTCACAAAAATTTAAAAAATATGGTAATTTAACTTGAATATCTAAAAATTTATGATTTACAGCTTTCATCTCGAAAGACAAATCATAATTTTCATCAACGAACTCATTTCTACCATAACCGGTCATTGATTTTAACATTTTTCTCTCCTTAAAAATTTATATTATTTTTATATTAAATAATTATAAATCGAACAAAAATGTTTTACAATACTTTATTACGAAAATTTAATAATTTTACACAAAAAAAATTTACTAAGCAAATCTTAGTAAATTTTTAATTTAATATAACAATGGATTATATAAATTTCTAATCCAATTTAACATAACAACAACTGCAGAAACAATAATCAATGCAGTTCTATATTTTTGAAAAAAGTCTTCAAAATAAATATTTATTTGATCTGTATTTTTTATAATTGAATAAAAATTAATTATTAAATAAGAATTTATAATTATAAATAAAGGCACACCCAATAGATTATAATCAAAACTTTCTTTAACCTTTAACATAAAAATTCTATTAAAAGCTCTAGTCATCCCACAAGCAGGACAAGGAATTCCAAAAATATTATAAAAAACGCAAACTCTTATATTTAAAAAATTAATAATCAATATAACAAGTAAGACAAAAACAAATATCTTAAAGTTTTCTTTTTTCATATACTATGATACTGAATTGAATTTATTTAAATTATATTCCTTAGTTTTTTTAGAAATTGAAAACCAGTCTATAATAGTTAAAACTCCACAACATCCACCTGTTAAAAGTTTTAAAACTCCCATACCAGTTTCTCCTAACATAAATCTATCAACCCCTAAACTTCCAACTAAAATTGATATAATCAATAATGTAGTTGGATCTTTAAATTCAATAGATTGAAGTGTCATAAAACTTTCATCACTCATTGATTCTAATCTTTGTCTGATAAATGGTATTGACGAAGAATCAAAATATTTTGCATTATTCATTACATACATATCTACTTTTTGTTTTTCCATAACAAAACCCTCCTAAATAAAATATTAATAATCATTATACACGTATATACATAAAATGTCAATAGGAATTATTATATGTTAAACTATAAACTCAAAATATTTACAAAATAATAATATTATATTATAATTAGTTAAAATATAATATAAATAATAAAGGAGAATTATATGATGATACTAAAAGAAAAAATTTACTCAATATTTAGTTTTTTAATATTTTTATTATACCTTTTATTTTTAGAACTATCAGCCGGAGGTTATCCTTCTGATGAACCATATATGCATAGTTTAACAATATTTAAAAATATTCCATTAAGTATTTCTCTAATTTTTATATTTATATTTGTTTTATTATTGGTAACAAAAAATACAAAATATCTTTTAACTATAAATGTTGGTATAATTTTATTTTTCATACTAAGAATTTATAACTTTTATAGATTTTATAGAAGATTATTTAACGATGGAATAACTATGATTTTATTTTTCCTTGCTATTGTTTCAATAATTACAATTTTTATATCAATTTCAAAAATTTTCAAAATATAAAAATATAAATATATTTCAAATTTGACATAATTAAAAAATCTGGCTATAATAAAAGTAGCTTTATAAAGCTACTTTTATTAATTATGGGGATGAACTGGCTTCGACGGGGAAGTTGCAGTATCATAAGCGAATTGTTGTATCCAATCAACATAAAAAGTGGTAAATTAAATATAAACGCAGAAAATAATAATTTTGCATTAGCTGCCTAGTCAGCTATTTGGAGTCTATTCTTTTCCCACAAAAGTCTAAACTCTATCGTTAAATTCGTGGGCAACCTTTACAAAAGTTCTTAGATTTGTAATTGTATTTATAAGATACCTTTAACTGATTTTGTTAATTTATAGGTTATTGGGAAAATTAAAATTGACTGTATTCGGAGAAAGTGATATGAATGCTTTTTCGGACGTGGGTTCGACACCCACCATCTCCACCAACTTTTAGTTCTTGTTATATAAGTTTATAAAACGGCTTATTTTCAAGAACTTTTTTATTCTATTTTTATATAACATTATATAACTTTATATATTTTGTTAAATATAGGCAAATAATAGGCAAACAAATATAAAACCATGGTCATAAAAGGTAGCGAAATTCCTCTTTGACAATAAAAAAGACACCTGTTACAGTGTCTTTGATAATCTCCTAAATTGAATTTCCATAAGAAATATTATGATAAAGTCAAGTACTTTTTTTAAAATTTTTTCAAAAAAAAAGCAACATACTAAATAAGTACATTGCTTTTAATAACACATTATTTTACAATCTTTTATTTCTCTTTTACCGTTTGCCATTTCTCTTAATGTAAATTTAGCGTGCGCTAAATGACCTTTTGTTTCTAACTCGTGACCTACTAACTCACCTTTGAACTCCTTAGTGATAATATTGTATTCCACTTTTGAATACTTTTCACTATCTTCCGGATAATATTCGGCATATATTATATTATTTTCTTTTTTTACTTTTTTCAATTTTATCATAATATTCTTCAGCCTCCTTTTGATAGTTATATTTTTTACTTGTTATTTTATAAACTTCTATCTGATTAAATCCTTTATCAATCAACTCTTTTTCCATTATCCCATATCTAAGTAATGTTTTGTCTGTGCTTTTTCTTATAAATTAAATATTTATACTTCAAATTCTTCAGTAATACACCATCTTCCAAATGATTCATCATAAACTCTTACATTAAATCCTAACATATTAAGTATCTCAAAAACTATTGAAGCTCTAATTCCTGTTGTGCAATAAAGAATAATTGTATCATCCTTTGAAATACCAAGATTTAAAATGTCCTTTTCTATCTGTGAATTATCTAGTAAATAACCATTTTCGTCATATAGTTTTATATAAGGATAACTTTTTGTTCTCTTTATATGTCCACCAAATTTTTCTCCAAAAATTACTTTTCCATTATATTCTTCTTCATATCTTACATCTAAAATCTTTACAGATTCATCTTTACATATTTTTTTAAGTTCATCTGTTAAAATTGATTTTTCATAAGATAAAAATGGTTTGTTATCAATATCTATAATTGCTTTATTAAGTTCTTTATCATCCTCTATTTTTTTATAAAATTCTGTTTTTAAAATTTCACTTACTCCACCATCTAAAATATATGCTTCAATGCCACAGAAATTTAATAAAAACTTAAATCTTCCGTCTTCCCCCATTCCAAATCCGGGGTAGGTATTTATATATATTAAAACCTTCTTATTAGGAGTGATTCCATATTTTGAAAATTTATCAAGTAAAATTTCTCTATCAAATGGCAATCCAACATATTCATTATCTTTTCCGGTTAAAAAAGTAAATTCTTTCCAATCCAAAACAATAGCTCTATCGTAAACAAAGTCTCCTGCTTTAAGCATATCTCCTCTAGCATCAATAACTACAAAATTTTCATTATCTCTATTTTCAAGAATAAATTCTTTTCTTACAATAAATTTATTTTTAAACATTTATAAATTCCTCCTAAAAATATTTTATAAGAAAATAGTGCTAAAAATAGCACTTATTTTAAAAATAATCTCTAATTAAATTTTTCATAAAATCTAAATCGGTAAATTCTTTAATTTTTTTAAATGTATCAGCATTCTTTATTAGTTTATCTTCTTTAAGATATTCTAAATAAGCATTCATACACCAACTTAAAGCTCTAGAATACATATATGGTTTATACAGATACACTCTATCTTTTATATTTATTTTTTTATTCAAAAACTTTTCATAATCTTCAAAAAATTTATTTTCATATTCTTTAGTTGCTATAAAATCTGTTTTCCATTTTGTAGTTGTAATAACCAAAAAATGTGTGATGTCTTGGCAAGGATCGGAGATAACAGCTTTTTCCCAGTCGATTAAATATGTTTTTTCTCCAATTATAAAATTTCCCGAATTAACTTCTGTATTATTTAAGCAAAAAATTCTATTTTCTTCAAAATATTTTTCTTTATACTTGTTATTCTCCAAATAATCTAAAAATTTATCAAAAAATTCTTTATGTTCTTTACTTACTTTTGTACTCTCAAAAACATCTTTTAGCCAAAATTTAGCTTCGGATATCCTATCTTGAAATAAATTCTTTTCAACTATAAAATTATTGGCATTTGAAACATCCAGTGAATGAATCTTTGAAAAAATATATGCCGCCTTTTCTCTATCTTCTTCATAAATTAGTGATCTACCATCTAAATATTCCATCAAGATTACACCGTTTAGTAATTTACTATCTGAGTCATCAACATAATAAACTTTTGGTGTAACACCGGATTTTTCTAAAAATTTTAGTGTATCATATTCATATCTGATTTGATTAGGTAAATTCATTTGACTTTTAGAATTCAATCTTAAAACAAATTTTTTTTCTTTAGTGGTAATTAAATAATTTATATTATATTCACCTTGTTGCAAAAAATCAATTTTATATTCATCTATTCCTAAAATATTTTTATTTTTATCAATATATGTTAAAACTTCTTTCAAAACAACTCCTATTTAGCTTTATTCTTATATTTTTCTGTATATATTTTTTTTATTAAAAAGACAAGAATTGAAACAGCAAATAAAATAAATAATCCTGTAACAAAAGTTTTTGAACTTCCTGTTAATGCTCCACCAATATATGAATAAATTATAGTTGCAGGTAATTGTCCCAATCCTGTTGCCCAAATAAAACTCCATGCACTCATAGATGTAAGACCCGCTGCATAACTTATAGGATCAAAAGGAACAAAAGGTAAAAGTCTTGCTATTAAGATTGTATATTTACCATATCTGTCAAAAAAGACTTCAACTTCATTAAGAGCAAATTTAGTTGCAAATTTTTCAGCAACATCTCTTCCCAACAATCTAGCAATGTAGAAACATAAAATTGCTCCTGCCATTGCACTTGACCAAGATAAAAATGCTCCAAATTGCCATCCGAAAATTGCAGCATTTGCAAAAGTAATAAAAAATGCAGGAATTGGTGCAATAATAGATTGAAATACCATTAGTAGAAATGAAATTACAACAGCCCAATTTCCATAAGATAATATATAATTTTTTACATTTTCTAATACTTCATCAGTACTAGAGCCTTTAAATAAAGCAACAAACTCTTTAAGTTTATCATTTACAGGCTTAACAAAAATACAAATCAATACAACAGCTAAAACTGCTACTAATTTTATAATTGTAGATTTTTTTAATTTCATTTTTCCTCCTTAGAACACGTCTAACCGATTTCTCCACCTCAGGAACTTCCAGCCCCTGCAGTACATCCATAGCAATGATTTCCTATTGCAATCTTTCTTCTTTCAAAATTATTTTCTCTATAATCTGAAATATGAACTCTATTAGAATGTATCTTTAAATCAAGCATCTGATTAAAATCACAATCATAAAGATATCCATCATAAGAGACATTTATTTCATTTCTACACATCAAAAACTCAACCGTATCCTCATTATAAGCATCATATAGCTTAGTCATATATGCCTTTAGTTTATCTTTTTTGTATAGTCTCATTCCAAATCTTCCTATAGGATTGTTAGTAATTGTAAATAAATTTGTAAAAACTATACCATATTCTTCAAGAAGTTTTTTTCTATATTCTTTTTCTAAACTTTCTTGTGAATCCGGTAAAAATGCTCCATCAGGATTATAAACTAAATTCAAATTTAAAGTTTTTCCATATCCAACAGCATTTAATTTTTTTAAAACTTCAATGGAACTTTCATAAACACCTTCACCTCTTACGCCATCTGTTATTTCTTTGGTATAAAAAGGCAGTGAACAGAATATAGTAACTTTATTTTTTGCATAAAAATCTATTAAATGCTTATACTTTTCTTCTAATAAAATACATAAATTAGTTCTTACAATAACCTCTTTTGCAATCTTACTTGACTCTTCAACTAGATGTTCAAAATTAGGCATCATTTCAGGAGCTCCTCCAGTTATATCCATAACTTTAAATCCATGTTTTTTAAAAACGTATAAGCAGTCATCCATGATTTCTTTTTTCATATACTCTTTTCTATGAGGACCGGCTTCAACATGACAATGCTTACAAGCTAAATTACAAATTTTTCCTATATTAAGTTGCATAACATCCATATTTGTCGTATATAGATTATTTTTATTTTCCACCCTATCAAAAAATTTTGGAATATAATTTATATATTCCAAAACTTTTCTAGAAAATTCTATTCCATTAGAAAAGGAAATTTTTTCTTCCTTTTCTTCTTTTTCTTCTTCAAAATTTCTTTTAATTAAATTAAAGATAATATCACCCTCTTCAAAAAATTTTAAAGTTCCTTTAATTTAATATTTAAAGAAAACTTTTTATAATTTAATTTCTTTTACAGTATTTTTCATTGTAAAACCATTTACCAATGTTATACCCGCTTGCATTGCAGATGCAACATGTAAAACTTCAGTAAGTTGTTCTTCAGTTACTCCCATTGAAACTAAAGTTTGAGTATAAGCATCTACACAATATGGACAACGAGTAGCAAAAGCAACAGCCAATGCGCAAAGTGCTTTTTCTTTTTTAGTTAAAGCTCCTTCAGAAGTGCTATCTCCGTAATACTTTAAAAATTCGTCCCATAATTTTTTTGCTTCTTCTCCTAATTCTCCATTAGCAAAGCTTCCTAAATCTTTCTTTTCAAAATAATTATTACTCATAATTTTTCTCCTTATTTTTTATATTTTTTAACAAGTAAATTATACAATATTAATAAGTCTATATCAAATAAGATTAGCTTATAAATCAACGCCTATTAATAGAATTTTCTAATAAGTCAATAAATAGCTTTTAATATTCTTAATTTTATGTTAAAGTTATTGTGGTGATTTATATGAAAGATAATGCAATAATAATTTTTACAAGATTTCCTTCTATAAACAAGGTAAAAACGAGATTAAGTAAAAACTTAGATTCAAATTTAGTTCTAGAAGTACATAAAGCAATGATTAAAGATACTATTAATGTTTGTAAAAATGACTTTGCTGATGTTATTTTATTTATAACAGAATATGAAAAACTAAATGATAATACTAGAGAATTTTTTAATTTTGAAAATAAAATATATCCCCAAAGTGATTTTTCTTTTGGAGAAAAAATGAAAAATGCTTTTAAGAAAACTTTTGAAATGGGATACAAAAAAGTGATTTTAATTGGCACTGATATTCCTACTTTGAGAAAAGAGGATATTAGTTTTGCTTTAAAGAGTTTAGATAACTTTGATGTTTGTATTCACAAAACATTTGATAAAGGATATTACTTAATAGGTTTAAAAAATATAGTTGATGAAGTTTTTGATGAAAATATTTTTAAAAGAGAAAATGTTTTTGAAAATACTGTAGAAATTTTTAAAAAACAAAATTTATCTTATTCTACAGGAAGAATATTGATGGATATTGATGAGAAAAGTGATTTAGAATTTTATGTAAAAAATGAAATGCAATATTCAGAATATTCAAATTTAAATAAATTATTAAGGGAGTTTTACAATGAAAAATAAGAAGAAAATTATTACTATTATTTCTCTTATACTTCTTGTCGTGATTACATATTTTATCTTTAAAATATTTACTCCAGAAAAAATAAGAAGTATAATTCAAGGATACGGAAAAAATGCTGCTTTAATTTATATATTGTTATTTTCAATACTACCTATTTTTTTCTTTCCAGTTCCAATTCTTGCTTTAGCAGCTGGAATATCTTTTGGACTTGTTGAAGGCGTTATATATACGATGATTGGTGCTATGATTAATAGTTCAATAATGTTTTTAATGGCTAAAAAGTTTGCAAAAGATAAAGTTTTAGAAATATTCAGAAAAAAAATAAGTGAAAAATGGTATAACAAGATTATTAATGCAGAAAAAAGCAATGGTGTTTTTATTATTTTTTTAATGAGACTATTGCCTATCGCTCCTTATAATGTAATAAATTACTTATCAGGTCTTACAGAAATTTCTTTTCTAAAATATTCAATGGCTACTTTTTTTGGAATAATCCCCGGAACATTTGTATTTTTAAATGTTGGAGATAAAGCGATTAATGTATATAGTACAGAATTTATAATTGCAATTATAGGATTTGTACTACTTACTGTAATCTCATTTATTTTAATTAAAAAATTTGATAAGGAATAATTATGAAACTAGCTGTTATAATACCAATCTACAATGACGATAAAATGATAGAAAATTTACTTAAAAAATTAAGTAATTTTAAAGAAATTGACGAAATAATTATTTCCAAAGCAGTTGATAATTTTGAAAAAAATGAAATATATGAAAAAACATATCAAGATATAAAATATAAACTTTTAATTTCCAAAAAAGGCAGAAGTATTCAAATGAATACTGCTGTAAAATATACGGATTGTGAAATATTATGGTTTATTCATTCCGATTCAGAATTTTTAGATTATACAGTAGATAAAAAAATTAAAGATTTAATAGGAAAAGAAAACATTGAATGTGGTGGTTTAAAGATAAAATTCAATCCAAACTCCATAATGCTATCATTAATAGCTTATCTATCTAACCTTAGAGCTAAACTTTTTAAAATATGTTTTGGAGATCAAAGTATTTTTATAACAAAAAAACTATTTAATGAAATAAATGGTTTTAGAGATATTCCAATTATGGAAGATTTACAATTTTTTATAGATATAAAAAATCACAAAAAAAATTCCAAATATTTTAAATTACTAAATGATAAAATAATTTCTTCATCAAGAAGATTTAAACAAAATGGAACTTTAAAGACTATATTTAAAATGCATAGATTAAAAATAATGTATTTTAAAGGTGAAAGTCTGGAAAAAATAAATGAAATATATAATAATATGAAAGACAGATAGCCATCTAATATATTAGATGGCTATCTGTCTTATTTTTTCTACTATAAATTTTTTTGATAATTTTTGATTATTTGACAATGTTAATAGTTGTGATATAATTGTTATAAATAAAATGATTAAAGGAGATAATTTTATGAAACTAAAAAAAGCAATCATATTATCCTTAGTTTTAGCTTCTGCTTTATTTGTAGGATGCAATAAATCTAAAAATAATGATGCAAAAAACACAGAAAGTACTAAGACAGAAGAAGTAAAAACAATTTCTGTTGAAGATTTTACAAACTCTGTTGGTAAAGATAATATTCAATTTATTGACACTAGAAAAGATGAAGAATTTAACGGTTATTCTGACGGAAAAATGAAACAATCGGGACATATAGAAAAAGCCATTCAACTTTCTACTGAAAATATTGAAAAAGTAAACAGCTCTAAATTAGCAAAGTATATTGAAGATAAGGGCGTTTCAAAGGATAAGGAACAAATTGTATATGATACAGATGCTCAAAGAGCTACAAAAGTTGCTGATGCTCTTATAAAAAATGGATATAAAGCAAAAATATTTTCAGATTTAGTGAAATATTCTGAAGATTCTAATGCAAAATTAGTTAAATATCCAAACTATCAAATGCTAGTTTCTCCACAATGGGTTAAAGATGTTATGGATAATAAGAAACCTGAATCTTACAACAATGATAAGTATACAATATTAGAAGTTTCCTGGGGAGAAGTTGATAAAGCAAAGAACTACAAAGAACATATTAAAGGAGCTTTTCATTTCAATACAGATTGGATTGAAGAAGAACCTGTTTGGAATTTAAGAAGTGCAGAACAAATAGAAAAAAAACTTTTAGAAAATGGAATAACAAGTGATAAAACTGTTATAATATATTCAGATGATGCTTCTGCCGGCTTTAGATTATATTGGACTTTGAAATGGGCAGGCGTTAAAGACGTTAGATATATGAATGGTGGTCTTAAAGCATGGAAAAATGCAGGTTTTGAAGTTGAATCAACAGCCAACAAACCAACACCAGAATCTAAATTTGGTGTTACTGTTCCACAAAATCCAAATATTTCTATTCCTTTAGCAAAAGATATGGTTGAAAAGATGGAAAAAGATAAATATAAGTTAGTAAGTATTCGTGCTTGGGATGAATATATAGGAAAAATAAGTGGTTACGATTATATTCCTGAAGCAGGTGAACCTAAGGGAGCATATTACGGATTTGCTGGTACAGATGCACAAAATATGGATGATTATTATGACCCTGATGGAACTATAAGAAATCCAGAAGAAATATATGCACTTTGGGAAACTCAAGGCATTAAACAAAATGATAAAGTTGCATTCTATTGTGGAACAGGTTGGAGAGCTGGTATTCCTTGGTTTATGACTCAAATGACAGACTGGAAAGACGCTGTTATTTACGATGGAGGATGGAACTCTTGGCAAATGGATAAAAATTTACCTGTACAAAAAGGGGATCCTCAAAATAGAGATAAAAAACCAGATGCAAAAAATGATTTTAAATAAGATTTAAACAAAAAAGATTCGGCTCACGCTTGAGCTGAATCTTTTTTAAATTTACCTATTTATTTTTTAAATATTTTCTTAAAATCGCAAAAAATACTAATAAATTTATCAAAATTATATATATTATAAAATAATAATAAATAAATATCTTCTTTACATCATAAGAAAACATAAATATTATCGACAATAAATCAAATATTCCCAATGTGTATAAACTGTACTTTTTTTCGTTTTTTAACTTTAGCATAATATACCCGATTATCAAAAATAAGATTAAAATAACAGTAATTATTATAAGCCCATTTTGATTAAAATAATTTGGAAATAATGTTGCATTCTTATAGTGAATATGCCTTGCAACTCCCATCCTAGTAATGCTCAATTTGTTCCAAATCCATAATACTATAGTCAATAATACAATCAAAATATTACTTAGTTTAAATATTTTTTTTATATTTTCCATAGTCAATCCTTACTTTCTATTTCTTTTATAATACTTAAGTTTTAAAGAATTCTTAAAATAGCCTAAATCTACTTTTTCTTTAACTCCTAGCATTTCACTTAGAATATGTTTTACATTTTTAACTTCTGATTTTCCAAAACTTGCAGAACAACTTGCACAATATGTATATATATTTTCGTTTATCTCGGATTTTACAGAATCCATCATTTCTTTAGCTAATTTAGGTTCTTTGGACTTTGCTCCTCCACCCATTCCGCAACACATAACTTTTCTAAATTTTACCTTCCCATTTGGTACAAATGGCTTTATTTGATTTAATAATTCTTTTGATTTTTTGTCGGGACATGGCATAAAAATTTCTGCCTCATCATCTATTACATTTAGTAAATTTTCTTCTTTTAATTTTTGATAGATTGATATAACTTCAATATCCAGCTTTTCTTTAAAAAAGTAAAAACAATTTGGACACATAGTTACAATTCGTTCTACACCTTTTTCTTTATACATCTCTTTTAATCTTTCTAAATTTTTTTCAAAATCAGAAATTAATCCACTATCCTCCAAAGGCTTACCACAACAATCTATTGAAAAATCCATCTTTCCTTCGAACATATCAATTAAATATTTTGTAGTTTCAGGATAATGTCCCGGAAATGCACAACCGAACATCAAAATATCCTTAGTTTTAATTTTTGAGTTATTTCTAAACTTATAGGGTGATTTCATAAATTTTACTGCACCATAACCCTTTAAATCTTCCCTATGGTTAATAGCAACTTTAGCTCCATCTAAATCAATTGGACAGGCTCTTAAACAGCTATCACACATAAAGCAACTCTTTGCAAGTTCTGGTCTTTTAGCAAATTCTCCTAGATCCATTTTATATTTAGTTAAAAAGAGACATTTTTTTGTACAGGCAGTACAATGAATACATTCATCTGCAACCTTGTTAAGATATTCTTTCATTATTTCTCCTAGTCTTAATATATACAAATATAAATTTATATATCTTACGAATATTAATACTATACCCTTTATACTTATTTTTAAAAATTAGAAAAAAACTATTTTTTATATTTATCATACAAACTATCTTTAAAGTCAATAAAAAGGGTTTTATAATTATCGTAATAGACCATTCCAAGCCCTGTTCCCTTTGCTTTTCTAATATGTTTTTTTTCTGTGTAATCTACATTTGCATATCCTTCATTTTTAAAATAACTGTAATATCCTGCTAAAAATCCGGCAATTTTATAGTCATCTTCTGTTAGGTTTGCTCCTCTTAAGATTACATGACTTCCAGGTACATCTTGAGCATGAAAAAATATATCATTTTTATTTGCAAATTTTAATGTTAAATTTTCATTCTGTAAATTATTCTTTCCAACATAAATCAAAGCTCCTGAGTCTGTTTCAAAGATATAAGGCTTTGACTTTTCAAGTTTTTGTTTATTTTTCTTACTTTTCCTAATATAACCCAAAGAAATAAGTTCCTCTTCAATTTCAGAAAGCTCGTTTAATTCTGTTATAATTTCAATAGTTTCCAAAATTTGTTTTATATACTTCATTTCTTCTTCAATTTTTGGCAATTCAGCCTTTATTATTTCATCGGCAGTTTTTAATTTTTTATATTTTTTGTAATATGCTTCAATATTTTCTCTTGGAGATTTCCTTTCATCAAGTGAAATTTCAAACTCCTTCATATTATCATAAATATTTTCTACAGAGACTTTTTTCATTCCCTTTTCTATCTTATAGATATTTATGGAAAGTAAATCAGCAAAAATTTTTAAATCCTCTTTGCTTTGATTATTCAAAAGTTCATCATTCATTGCAATATATTTATTTGTAAGTCTGTTTAATTTTGTATTCAAAATCTTTTTAAATCCTGATGCCTTTTGATTTATCCTATCTCTTAGAGAATTGTTATGGTAAAAACTTTCGACTAATTTTGATAAACTATCGACACTTTCTTTTTTTTCATATAAGTCCAAGTCAAAACAATAAAAATCTTTATTGTTGTTCATTTCATCTTTAATAAAAATAGGAGAATAGTTTTTATTTTTTATATTTTCTACTAATTTCACAAAATTTTCATCAATTCTTTTTATATTTTCCACACTTAAATTTGCAGAGTTTATATCCGTATCAACATTTAAATTATGTAATAATTCATAAGAAATAATCGGTGAAAAGCCCAAATAATTTGTATAAAAGAATTTTTTCATTGAAATTGGTTCTGAATTTTTTAAAATTTCAGAAGGTAATTTATAATTTTCATCTAAAATATTCTCTTTTTCATCTTTTACAAAAAAATAATCTTTATTTGGAAAAACCTCTCTTATACTACTCTGTCTGGAATCTATATGCTTAATTGCATCAATAATTTTATTGCTCTCTTTATCGACAAGAATTATATTTGAATGTTTCCCCATTATTTCAATGATTAAAAGTTTTTTATTAAGTTCTTTTAATTCATTTAAGTTTTCAATTTCAAAGCAAACAACCCTATCCATTTTATGTTGATATATATTTTTAATAGTACCTCCAACTAAATGTTTCCTTAACAACATACAAAAATTATATGCAGTTATCGGATTCTTTTTGCTTTTTTCACTCAAATGAATTCTTGAAAGATTATTCGCACAAGAAAGTAATAATTTATAATTCTCCTTGTTATAAATCTGTAAATTTATTTCATTTTTATCCGGTTGATTTATTTTATTTATTTTTCCATTTAATAAAAGCGGATATATTTCATCAACAACCGCTTTTGTAAAAATTCCATCAAAACTCATTTTTCTTTCCTTTATTTCTAATTAAAAATCCAAACATTCAAGAAATATCTTGATGCTATTACAAGTCCAAAAAATACTGTTATAAAAACCATAACTATATAATCCGTTCTTGAATATTTTAGAACATTCATTCTAGTTCTTCCTTCTCCACCTCTATAACATCTAGCCTCCATAGCAACTGCAAGTTCGTCTGCACGTTTTAGAGCATTTACAAAAAGTGGAACAAGTAAAGGAATCAAACTTTTTGCTCTTGATATAATACTTCCTGTTTCAAAATCTGCACCTCTTGCAGTCTGAGCCTTAGTAATTTTATCCATTTCATCTAAAATTGTCGGTATAAATCTTAGAGCTATTGTCATCATCATTGCTACAGAATGAGCAGGAAACTTGATTTTTTCAAAAGGCTTCATAACATATTCCAAAGCATCTGTAAGTACAATAGGGCTTGTTGTTAGAGTTAAAAGACTTGTCCCTATAACTAAAAGAGTTATTCTAACGCTCATAAAGGCACTTAATTTAACCCCTTCTTTAGTTATATTTATAATCCATATTCTAAATAAGACCTCTCCAGGTGTTAAAATTAAATTCAAAATTACTGTAAATAAAACAATATAAAAAATTCCTTTTAATCCTTTTAAAACCATTAGAATCGGTAATTTTGCAATTTTTATAATTGAAAACAAAAAAATTGCAAGTGGTATAAATACCAGAAAACTTTTTATAAAAAATATGGAAAGTATAAACATAAAAATAAAATATAGTTTAAGTCTAGGATCTAGTCTGTGAACAATACTATCTCCCGGAAAAAATCTACCTATCGATATATTTTTTACCATTAATTTTTCCTCAATTCTCTTTTAATTTCGTTAAAAGCCTCATCAACTGTTAGAATATTTTTGCTAAAATGATGTCCTTTTTTTCTTAAAATATCCATAAGTTCCGTAATTTGTGGAACATTAAGTCCAACTTTTTTTAAATCGTCTACATCTCTAAAAGCTTCTTTTGTACTTTTGTCCAAATGGATATGTCCATTTTTCATTATAATTATTCTATTTACTAGTTTTGCAACATCTTCCATGCTGTGAGAAATTAAAACTATTGTAATATTATTCTTCTCATAAAGCCTTTTAATTTGAAAAAATAGTTCATCCCTTCCCTTAGGGTCAAGTCCTGCAGTAGGTTCATCTAAAATCAAAATATCAGGTTTCATAGCTAAAATTCCTGCTATAGCAACTCTTCTTTTTTGACCTCCAGAAATTTCAAAAGGAGATTTATCCTTTTTAGCTTCATAATCAAGTCCTACAATCTCCATTGCTTCTTTTACTCTCTCTGTAACTTCTTCTTCACTAAGTCCCATGTTCTTAGGTCCAAAAGCAATATCTTTTTCAATTGTTTCTTCAAAAAGTTGATATTCAGGATATTGAAAAACTAATCCAATTCTATATCTTAAGCCACTCTTAGCAAGTTCCTTATCTTTAGTGTTCATATCTCCAATAAAAACATCACCACTTGTAGGCTTTAGGATTCCATTAAAATGTTGAATTAATGTTGATTTTCCACTTCCTGTATGCCCTATAATACCAACAAATTCTCCCTTTTTTATAGTTAAATCTATATTATCTAAAGCAAGTTTTTCAAAAGGAGTTTTTTCTCCATAGACAAAACTTACATTTTTAAAATTTATATCCATTATTTTAATTTTCTCTCCAAAAATTCTATCATTTCATCATTTGTTAAAATATCAGAAGGAATTTCTACCCCCTCATTCTTTAAAAGATATGCAAGTTCTGTAACCTGCGGAACAGAAAGTCCTAATTCTCGTAAAGTTTCAACATTTGAGAAAACTTTTTTAGGACTGTCATCAAATTCAATCTTTCCTTCATTTAAAACAATAACTCTATCGGCAAGAACAGCTTCTTCCATATAATGAGTTATGTATAAAATAGTCTTATTCTCTTCTTTGTTTAATTTTAAAATAGTATTAATAATATCTTTTCTTCCAATAGGATCAAGCATTGCTGTAGATTCATCGAAAATTATTACTTCCGGTTTCATTGAAAGAATTCCGGCTATTGCAACTCTTTGCTTTTGTCCACCAGAAAGCATATGTGGAGAATGCTTCTTATACTCCTGCATCTCAACAATTTCTAAAGCTTCATCAACTCTTTTTCTTATTTCATCTGAAGGCACTCCTAAATTTTCAGGTCCAAAAGCTACATCTTCCTCTACAACTGTTGCAACAAGTTGATTATCAGGATTTTGAAAAACCATAGCACATTTTTGTCTAATATCCCAAATTCTATTTTCATCTTTTGTATTAATTCCAAAAATTTCAATTTCTCCATCCGTTGGAGTAATTTGTGCATTTAAAAGTTTTGCTAAAGTAGATTTTCCGCTTCCATTATGTCCTAAAATAGAAATCAATTCTCCTTTATTTACAGAAAAACTGACCCCATCCAAAGCAGTACTCTTCTTACCATCTTCTCCAGAATATTCATATCTTAAATCTTTTATATCAATTATTTTTTCATCCAAATTCATCACCTACTAACAGTTTATGATAACATAAACAATACATTTTTTCAATAAAACAAGTATTGAATACCCAAAAAATCGACAAAAAAGACAACTTCCACATAGTTGTCTTTAAATAATTTTGTACTATTGCTAATCTTTTTCCAATTTTTTCATACAATTATTTTCTAAATGGATAGATTATTCATCATTTTATTCTTGTTCATATAATTTCAAAGCATAGTCAGCATATTCTTTAGTGTGGTTATACCAAATATATAAATATTCGCCAATACTCTTTCCTTGAATTTCCTGATTAATCGCCCATAAGAACCAATAAAAAGAGCTTACTGCAATATAAGCAATATAATGCATTAACTGCTTATCCGTAGGCTTACCATTAAAATATTCCTTTATTATATCTATAGCTTCATCAAAAGAATATTTTGAAGAAGTTATAAAACATCCAATATCTACTGCAGGATCTGACATTGCAGAATATTCCCAATCTATTAAATACATTTTATCTCTGTTATCCAACAAAAAATTCAAATCATAACTATCACAATGACAAATACATTCATTTGTATCATCTTTATCTAAAAAAGTCTTTAATTTATAAATTTTGTCATTCATCAAACTCATATCATCAAAATTATCTCTATGTGAATTTCTTATTTTGATTTTAAAGTTTTCAATTTCATCAAAAATATTAAATTTAAAATTAGTTTTTCTACCACTTGTATGTAATTTCTTTAACATAGAAATAGCCCTTTTTACGTTTTTTTTATCAAAAGGATTAAGAATTTTTACATTTTCAATATATTTAGAAATTTTCCAACCGATATCTTTATCCATATAGATATAAGTATCATCTAAACTCAATTCCTTTGCGATTTTCATTGAGTCAAACTCGCTTTTTCTATTTATGATTAATTCAGTTCCGGGACCCGGATGTCGATATACATAGGATTTTTCTTTACAACTAAATTTAAAAGATGTATTGGTCATTCTCATTTTTATCGGCTTAATATTCTTTATTTCTTCTTCTTTACATCTTAAAATATTACAAATATTTTGAAAAATTTCAGAGTCGGAGTTAGTGACATATTTTTCATCAAAAAGTCTTAACTCCTCCAAAGAATCAAACTCTTTAATATCTTCTAAATCATATTTTCTAATATACATATTATCCAACTCTTTTATATGACGCATATAAAAAGTTTCCCACAAATTTTCACGAACTATCTGTTCATGATACTCTGCTTTCAACAATTTCACAAATTTATCACTGAATTCTCTGTCAAAAAAAACATGCCCTAACATTATCCAATCATCTTTTCCGCCAATTGTTACACCTGTAATCCTTCCCTTTTTATCAAATTTTGCATAGTATTCATCAGTTTCTCCATCTTGATAAACAGCTGAATAATATGCTCTATAAACATACTTTTCAAAAGGATTATTCGGAAAATAATTATCTGAAGAACAGATATAAGTATTTTTTAATTTTTCAGTAACCAAAATTAGTGATGAAGTATTGTTAAATCTGTAATAATCCTCATTAACCACAATATCTACACCAAATTTTTCTGCTAGATAGAACATCTTTTCCTTCATATATCCTACAACTAAAGTAATATCTTCAATTCCTGCTTCTTTTAGTTGTAAAATTTCTCTCTCAATTAATTTTTCTCCTTTTACATTTAAAAGACCTTTTGGAGTTTCATAACAAAGAGGAGCAAATCTTGAACTCATTCCGGCAGCCATTATTATTGCATTATCAACTTTATATGGCTCCAATGCAGAAAGTCCTTTATCTGTAATCTTTAAATTTTCATCTATAAACTCGTTATTTTTTAATTCTTTTAAAGTTTTATTAACTTTTCCCAAAGAAATTTTTGTAATACTTGAAATTTCTCTTTGAGTATATTTTTTATTCCGATTTTTAAAAAATAGATTTAAAATATCAAAATCTTGTATTGCTAACATGAATACCTCCTTAAACATCTTGTTCATAAATTATACCATATCATATAAAAATGAACAATAAAAAAGTCCTAAAATTTTACATTTAGAACTTTTAAATTATAAAATAATAATTTATATTATCCTCTATATTTCTTTGATTTTAGTTTATATTTTATAACTCTGAATTTATTTTTAATTCCGTCAAGCGTAACAAATAAAATCTTATCTTTCGTTATTAACATAATTATAAAATAATATAGTACACATGATACAATTATTGCCAATACTCTAACAAAAAATTGTAAATTCAAATTTAATGAATATTTTAAAGTATGATTTATTCCATAAGTTATTGCAAAGAACGGAACGGCGCATAGTATATATTTTACATAAGATTTTAATATTTCGTTTATGGAAATAATATTTCTTTTAGTTATAAAGTAAATTTGAATTATCAATACTACAATTTCTGAAAATAAGGTTGTATATACAAAATATTCAGCTTGAACAACTTTTAATTTCAATAAAACTATATTTAAAATCAAGTTCAAAAAACCACCTATAAAATAAAATGCCGTTATATTTTTTTCATATCCTCTTACAAATAAAACTTGATTTGCAAGAAGTTGATCTAAAGCCCACATAACAATCCTAAGTGAAAACAACTTTAAAATAAAACCGGCTTCCAAATACTTTTCTCCCGCATATATCAACATTACTTCATCAGAAACACAGCTTAATCCAATACCCATCGGAATTACTAAGAATAAAAAGGTTCTTGCAACTTGATTTAACAATTCCGTATAATTTTTTTCATCACTATTCCCATGATAGTACGAAAGCCTTGGAATACTTACTACTATTATAGAATAAACTACACTCGTAATTAGTTGAGCTATTGACAATGCAAAGGTATAATATGAAACTGAAATCTTAGCATCCAATAATGAGAGTACTGCCCTATCCAACGCAGTGTATAACATATATGAGTTGGCTAAAAGTAACATTCCAATCAATGGTTTTATATGTATTAAAATGTCTTTTAACTCAATCTTTACAAACTTTACTTTTCTTTTTATATAGTAAAAACTTATCAAATAGTTTACAAGATTTGTAATTGATAATATAAAAGCATAATTTACTATATCATCAGCTTTTTTTACAAATGCAAAAATTGAAACAAGCATAAGTACACGGACAAATAATGTCTTAAAAAGAATAAAACCATAGTTTTCAAAAGCCTCATTCATCCACTCAATTGATACAAATTGAGTAAAAATTTGAATACTAAGTGCAATATATAACATATACATATTGGAATTTACATTTAAAAACATATATCCGATATACAAAATCCCAATACCTAAAGAACTTATTAAGTTTATAGAGAAAAGAACGGTAAAATTTTTACTTATCTCTTTAATATTATTTTTAACTCTGCTTATTGAACGTATCCCATAACTATATATTCCAAAAGCGGCAAACGGAATAAATAGATTTAATATAGAGTTTGCAACATTAAATTCACCATAGGCCTCTTTACTCAAAATTCTAGCAAGATACGGACCTGTGATAAGCGGAAACAGAATATTAAAAACCCTAACTAAAACGCTAGCTAAAGCGTTAACTTTTATATTTTTTGCCATATCTAAAATTAATTCTCCCTTATTTTATTCTGTAAGCATCTAAAAGATGTGATTTATATTCAATTTCTGCATCAGAAGGTTTTTGCATATAATCTCCATAAAATTGAGTTAAAATCTTATCATAATTTTTAGGAGCAGGTACCATCATATCTTCAAAAGGTAATTCTATTAATTCCTCATAAGTTCCCACTTTAAAAACTTCTTTCATTCCCGTTTTGTCAACACCAACAGCTCCCTCATAAATTCCATTTTCATCAGAATACTTTTCTACAAGTTTTTCAATTTTTTTTGTAAAAAATCTTGGATTTACAAATTTTAATAAATACCAAAAAGTAACTCTACAAAAATCTTTTATTCTACTATCTTTGTGAATTATAAATTTTTTCTTTATAAAACAAATATGCCTTAAAGTTACCATCAAGTGTGCTTTTTTCACAAAATTTAAGTCATTGAATCTATCAATTGGAAAAACGTCAACAAAAACATTACTATCTCGTCTATTTCTCTTTACATTATCTTCCAATAAAGTATATTTATCTATGACTACAAAAAAATTTTGAAAATACCACTCGCTGTTATCTTTGGATAAAATCCCATATCTCTCATTATCTTCCTCAATAACAGCTTTTTGAAATCTCTCATAGTCTTCTCTATACATTGAAATATCAATATCATCATCCCAAGGAATAAATCCTTTATGTCTAACACTTCCAAGTAGTGTTCCATAATTTACAAAATATTTTATATCATACTTTTTACAAACATAATCAATGAACTTTAAAATATTTAATTCATAATTTTTTAGTTCATCAACCGTTAGTCTCTCTTTCATTTTATTCTCCTAATCTACAAAATAAGCCTTGATTTCATGAGGATATTTCTGTTTATCAATAGGCGGAAATTTCATATAATCGCCATAATATTTTTTCAAAATCTCATCATATTTTTTCGGCGCAAAAAAATTACAGCCTTCAAACTCGAACTCTGCCAGTTCATCAAATGGATTATAATCAAAAACATCATCATATTTCAATTTTGAACAACCTACAACTCCAAAATATTTTCCGTTTTCTTTGGAATATTTTTCAACGGCTTCCTTTATCTTCTTTGCAAAGATTCTTGGAGATACAGGTTTTAACATCGTCCAGAAAAATAATCTAACAAAATCTTTCAACTTACTGTCCCCATACTGTATATTTTCTTTTTTTGAAAAAGATAAAAGTTTAAAACTTTCTAACTTATATGTTTTTTCAACTAATTTTAAATCATCAAAAGAATCTATCGGAAAAATATCAATAAAAATTCCTAAGTCATAAGTTTTATAATTCCTTTCATCTTCTATCTTAGTCTTTGAATTTATAACTTTTATGAAATTATTATAGTACTTGTCATCAGTTTCTAAAGACAAAATCTTATAAATTCCATCATCTTTTGAAAATAAATCTATAAACTTTTCATAGTCTTTTCTAAACATACAAATATCAATATCATCATCCCAAGGAATAAAGCCTTTATGTCTTACAGCTCCAATTAAAGTTCCATAATTTAAAAAATATTTTATATCATTTTCAATGCAAAAATTGTGAATATATTTTAGAATTTCAAGCTCTACGGATTTTATTTCATCCATAGAAAGATATTTTATTTCCATTAAGCATTTACTCCTTTTCTTTTCAAATCTTTTAAAAGCAAAAATCTATATAATTTAACATTTAATTTTAACATTAATACAGCTATTCTTCTACCTTTTCTAAAATTTTTATTTTTAAAAATTTTCCAAAAATTATTCTTCAAAAAACCTAAAATTTCCCTATATTCTAGAATGTTTTTATAATCTTCACTCAATAACATCTTATCGAAGACCATAAAATACGCATAGGAAAGCCTGAAAAAAGCATATTCTGAAAGAGAAGGAATTTCTCTATTTATATAATCATAAAAATTGGAATAAATTTCTATGCAATTCATATTTTTTACAGTATAAGGTTTTGTTGTAATGCTATTTTCTCTGTGAAAATAATAATAATATGGCTTTGTTGTTACAACATATTTTTTAGCATATTTTACAAGCTCAAACTGATAAAAAGCATCTTCATAAATTTTGCCCACAGGAAACGAAATCTTACTTGCAATTTCATAGGATATGAGTTTATTACAGATAGTGCCGGGAATTTTTTCTCCGATAAAATATTCTTTTAAAAATCTTTCCTTTCCACAACAAAAATAAATTTCTTCCTTACATTGTGGAGATTGATTGTCTGAATAAACATTATAAACCCCACAAACAGATACATCCGCATCTTCTCCTTTTATATTTTTATAAAGTTCTTCAATCATTCCCTCTGCAATATAATCGTCAGAATCTATAAATAATACATATTTTCCTGTTACAAACCTCATTCCGTGATTTCTTGCACTGGATAATCCGCCATTTTCTTTAATATAAAGTTTCGCTCTATTTTCATTTTCAACGAATTCTTTACAAATATTTTCGCTATTATCAGTTGCTCCATCATTAACTATAATAATTTCTATATTCTTATATGTTTGATTTGAAATTGAATTTAAACATTTTTTAACATATTTTTCTACATTATATACAGGTACAATAACACTTATCTTGTCCATAATTCTCCTTTATATTAAAATATTAAAATCAAAATTTAATATTAATACAAATTATACTATAAATCATTAAAATTTACAATTTTTCACAAAAAATAAAGGAGATGTAAAATCTCCTTAAAAATTTACTTCTCTTTCAATTTTGCAAACAAAATTCTCCTTGCTGTATTGTCATCAGGTGTTTTACAAGTTACCAGCATCAAGAGTTTTGTATTTTTATCAATTTTATCAACTTCAGATTTTGAAATATGTTTACTCAATTCTTTTTTCATTGCGTCCACATCTTCATTTCTCTTTGAACTAAGTTCATAAAGTGGAGTATCCGGATCTACAAGATCAACTGATAATACTTCATATTCCAATTTTCCTTTTTCTGTATAAACGTAGAACGTCTTATGATTTTCTAAAAATGTTTTATCCTCAAATTTTCTTAAATCATAAAATTTTGTTTTATCCCAAATATTATGTCCGAATATATAACTGATTCTATCTGAAAAATCCGCTTTATTATACATATCTAAAAATAATGTTCCCGTTACAGGATATTTGTTTTTCTTAAAATCTCTCCAAAGATAGTAATCATTGTCTTTTCCTTGAACTAAAGGCTCATCTATATTCGTTCCCGGAATTTCAAGCCAACCTATTGAGTCGGAATTTAATTTTTTTAATTCTTCCAAATTTACAACTTTTTCTTTATCCGTTTTTTTCTCATTGGCATTATTTGATGACTTAAAAACCGATTCTTTTAGATTACTTAAATCTTTACCTGCCTTATATGAACCATAATAATCTTTGATTATATTTCCTGCAGAATAAACAAAAACTCCTAAACATATTACAAATAATATATTCCAAAACCATTTTTTCACTTTGCTCTGTTTTTTTCTACTCTTTTTTATAATTATATCTTCTTTTTTCATACCTTAAATCCTTTCGTAAGTATAGAAGGTCAATTTTGGATTTTCACTTTTACCATCAATTTTTTCAACAACTTTCCATACTTTTTCATCAATCTTTGGAAAATGACTATCCGCTTCTACTACTTCTTTTTCTTCATATTTTGTAATATACATTCTTGAACAAAAGTCAATCAATTGCTCATAGATACTCATCCCTCCACAAACAAAAAACTTCTCTTTTGGATTTTCTTTTACAAAATTAATCAAATCTTCTATATTCTTAAATCTTCTTACTCCTTCAAAAGAAAAATCACTCTTTGTCAAAACAATATTTTTTCTTTTTGGAAGTGGCTTTATTTTAAACCCTTCAAAAGTTTTTCTACCACAGATTATAGAATTACCACAAGTTTTTTCTTTAAAAAAATTCATATCTTCTTTTAGAAAATACAATAAATTATTATCCTTGCCTATTGCATTACTTTTTTCAGTAATTGCAACTATTAAATATAAATTATCTAATACCATATTTTATCCTTTTTATTTTTTATTAAATCACAACTCCTTTTAATAACTATTTTCCGTTGTTGCGATGAAATTATTATACCACAATTCTATATTTTAATCTAATTTTTGTTATTAAGATGTGATATTTATACCCTTAAAAATAAATTATTTTACAAAAAAATTGGAGATATTATCTCCAATTAGTTTTGAAAATGAATTAATTTTCCTTTCGGTTCTATTTCTTTTATCTCAATAAGTTTGAGTTTTACAACTTTTCCAGTTTTATATTTATCGACTATTACTTCTCCAACCATTTCATACCATTTATCCTTTTCAGGATATTTTCCGTCAGTAATATATTCAAATCCAATTACACTATCGTTGTAACAACAGCCAGGTCCTTCACGTAAAATTGCATAGACAACCTCACCTGTATCTTTATCTTCAAATCTCACATTTTGTCCCGAAATTCTAACTTTCTTGCCAACATATTCATCTTTATTTACATAAATATCATTTACAAGAGCTAAAAAAATCCCATCAGAAATATTTATTATTCCATCTTTTGAATCTGCATCTCTTTTTTTATTTAACTGTTCTTTTGTAAGTTCATCCTTTTTTTCAGGCTGTTTGTATTCATCTTTTGAATCATTTTGACCTTGATGTCTTTCCAATTTGTAATCATCGGGATTTTGATTTTTATCAGTTTCACCGGATTTTTTTTCATTCTTATCAGTTCCGGCATTTTCAGGATCATTTTTTAGAGCACTTTTTAAATCATTTTTATTTTCTTTGTTTTTTATAAAATTACTATTACCATCAGCCTTTGAACAAGAACATAGCAATAGACAAAATAGTATTAAACTTAATATTTTTTTATTCACTGATAAACCTCCTTACTATGCAAGATATAACAAATAGAACTAAATTAACCAAAACAATACTTGCACCTGTCGGCGTTGAATATATATATGATATAGTTATTCCAATAAACAATGCTATTGTCGAGATTATAACTGATGAAATAACAACAGCCTTATAACTTTTAAAAATTCGCATAGACGTCATTGCAGGAAATATTATTAAACATGAAATAAGCATACTTCCCATAAATTTCATTCCTATAACTATAGTTACAGAAATCAAAATTGTAACCAAAGTGTTATATAAATTGATATTTACTCCACTCGCTTTGGCAAAATCTTCATCAACAGTAATAGTATATATTTTATTATATAACAAAATATAGGAAATTAAAACTATTATCCCTAAGACAAAACTAATATACATATCACTTCTTTTCATAATCAATATGCTACCAAATAAGTAGTTACAAACATCAACATTAAGTCCTTTAGTTACAGCTGTAAAAGTTACTCCTATAGAAACGGAAACACAACTTAAAAGTGCAATTGCTGTATCACTACTAATATTATATTTTTCTCCATACTTTAAAAGGATAATTCCTGCTATAATTACTATTGGCATAGAAAATTCTATTGGAGAAATATCAAAAGAAAGTGCTATTGAAAGTGCTGCAAATGAAACATTTGAAAGGCCAACTCCTATCATTGCATATCTTTTCAAAACTAGAGTTATTCCAAGCAATGCAGAACTTATCGAAATTAAAAGTCCGACGAATATTGCTTTAACCATAAAGGGATAACTTAACATTTCTGAAATTAAACTAATCAAAATTTATTTCCCCCTTTTCGTATTTTTCCAAAACATTTTCTATGACTCTATTTTCTTTTCCTAAAACTAAAGCTCTATTAGAATATTTAAAAGCCTCTTCATCATGACTTATCATAACAATAGTAAGACCTTCTTTATTAAGTTTTTCTAAAATGTCATACAACATCTTTCTAACATTTATATCCAAAGAATTTGTAGGTTCATCTAAAAAAATAATCTTTTCGGATACACAAAGGCATCTGCAAAGTAAAACTCTTTGCCTTTGTCCGATAGAAAGAGAACTTAGACTCTTATCTTTAATTTCCCAAAGATTTAATTTTTTTAAATTCTCCTTAACAACTGCTATATCTTTAGAGCTATAAAAAAACTTTGAATAAACAGCTCTTGAAGATAAAACAAATTCCCATATTGTTGATGGGAATTCTTTTTTTAATAAAACTTCTTGAGACATATATCCACAAATTTTAAAATTCTTCTTTATTTCTCCTGAAGAAATATTTTTTAATCCTAAAATTCCTTTCAACAGAGTAGATTTTCCTATACCGTTTTTTCCTAAGATGAGGAAGAAATCTCCCTCATCAACGGAAAAGCTAAGATTGTCAATTATTTTATTATTTTTATAAAAAATTTCTAAATTTTCACAAACTAAAATTTTTTCTTTCATTAATTAAGTCCTTCTTTTAATGCCTCAACATTTTGTTTCATAAGGTCTATATAAGTTATACCCTTATCAAAATCTTCTTTAGTTACAGTATGGATTGAATGTAAAAGTTTAACTTTAGCTCCGGAATTTTTAGCAACAGTTTCAGCCAGTTCACCTTTTCCCATTTCGATATGATAAACTACCGGAATTTTATTTTCTTTTACATAGTCAACCATTTTTTTAATTTGTCCTGCACTTGCAGTTGATTCAACACTACAACCTGAAAACAAAGCACGATACTCTAAACCTAAGTCTTTAAATAAATATCTGAATGGAAATCTATCTGCAATAACAACTTTTTTAATTTTTGCATTATCAACAACATCATGTAATTCTTTATCTACACCTTCAAGTTGTTTAATATAATTTTCAGCATTTTCTTTATAAAATTCTGCATTATCAGGATCTTTTTCTACCAATGCATTAGTTATAGTTTTAACCATTTGAATAGCATTTTTAGGTGATGTCCAATAATGTGGATCTAATTCTTTTTCTTCGCCTTTATGATTGTGTTCGTCTTCTTTTTCGTGTTTATGGTCGTGATTATGTTCATCTTCTTTTTTATCATCATGATGGTGTTCGTGTTTCATACCATCAACTGATTCTTCTTCAAGTTGTTGAATACCATCAACTAATTTAACTACTTTTTTATTTTTCATATCTATACTTTTAGTTAAATTTTCAACCCATTTATCATGTTCTGTTCCACCATACACAAAAATATCCGAATTTTGAACTGTTTTTATATCTTGTGGAGTAGGAGTAAATGAATGAACATCAACTCCCGGTTTTATCATTAATTCCAAATCAACCTTATCCTTTGCAATTGCTCTTGTTATATCATATTCAGGAAAAATTGTAGTTACAATCTTTAATTTACCCTTAGTATTATCTCCTTTATCTTTTTTTTCAGTTTTTGCAGTACAGCCTGTAATCAATACTGCTCCTGCCAATATTAACCCAAAAATCTTTTTTGAAATATTTTTCATATTGTACCTCCTTCTTAAGAAATTTTAAAAATTAAAATTTCAAGAATAATTCTAATTCTTTTATATTGTATCACAAAAATATAAAATAATCCACATAAATAAGAATAATTTTTATTTACATTTATTGATACAGCATAATATAAATATATTGCAATATAATATTTAAATTGCTTAATAATAAATTTATGTAGGAATAGAAAAAATTTATTAAAAGTGTTATAATAGACGTTGATATAGTAAATTTATATTTTAGGAGGATTTATGAAAACTGTATTTGATACTCAAAAAGTAAAATTAACTCGTAAAGATGGGGGCGTCCTGATTGTAAGAAAAGATGGAGTATCTTATGAAGATGCAAAAAAAGAAAAGAAGAGTTTTGATATTTCATTTGATAAAATTTCCTATATAATAGCACTTAGCTATTGTAATTCTAATTCAAATTATAATTTATTATTTGAAAAGAAAGATAAGTCAGCTCCGATTGATTTTACATCAGACACTACAATTATAAATGATTGTCATAATATTTTAGAAACTAAGTCTATACTTCTAGCTCATGCTGCATACAAACTTACAAAAGATTTTCCAAATAATCTTGATACTTTGGATATAGATTTAGCTCGTAGTTTGAGAGAAAAAGCTATTCGTATTTCTAATGGTGTTATCTCCGGAGCAAAGCATAGCATAAATATTAATGAAATTCGTAGAGTACAATGTGCATCAAATGGTACAATTTCAAACCTTTTAATATACAAAAAGGAGAAAAAAACATTCTGGAATATTCCTGATATGAGAATTCCTTGTAACGAAATTACTTTACCTCTAATTGAGGCAATTGTTACAAGAAATACCGGAAATGGAATTGATTTTTCTTGGGGAAACGGTTTTGATCAAAAAAATAGTAACTATATAATAATGAGATATATGGATTCTAACTTTTTTATAAATAATGACGGTACTTTTGATACAGAGTGGCAAAAACAAATATATAATAGAATTCGTATATTTGATCATGATCTTGAATACTTATTAAATAAATAAATTTCTATGGAGGTGTTTTGTGAACAGAGATTTTAATGAATTCAATATTTCAATTCTTTCAGATTTTTATGAATATACTATGGCTCAAGGGTATTTTAACGAAAATTTGAATAACAAAATTACTTATTTTGATATTTTTTATAGAGAAAATCCGGATGGTGCAAGTTATGCAATCTTTTCCGGATTGGAACATTTAACTCAAATTCTTAATTCAATGAGATTTAATGATGAAGATATAGAATATTTTAAATCTTTAAATACTTTTGATGATAAATTTTTAAATTTTTTAAAAAATTTTAAATTTAAATGTGATATATGGTCCGTTCCTGAAGGAAGTGTAATCTTTCCTTATGAACCTATAATGACCGTTAGAGGTCCTGCTGTTCAAGCGCAGTTAATAGAAACCATAGCTTTACTAATAATAAATCACGAAAGTTTAATTGCAACAAAATCAAATAGAATAAAAAGGGCTGCGAAAGGTAGAGCAGTTATGGAATTTGGTGCGAGACGTGCACAGGGAATTGACGCATCCGTATATGGAGCAAAAGCCTCATATATTGCAGGTATAGATGGCACTTCTAATGTCTTGACCGGAAAATTATTTAATATTCCTGTACTTGGAACAATGGCTCACTCTTGGGTACAAATGTTTGATACAGAATTGGAAGCTTTTAAAGCTTTTGCAAAATCTTTTCCAAATAATTGTGTATTACTTGTTGACACTTACAATACCTTACAATCAGGTATTCCAAATGCAATAAAGACTTTTGATGAAATTCTAAAACCTATGGGAATAAGGCCAAAAGGAATTAGACTTGATAGTGGAGATTTAGCTTATCTTTCTAAACAAGCAAGAAAAATGTTGGATAATGCAGGATATGAAGATGCTCAAATTGTAGTTTCAAACTCGCTTGACGAATATACTATTAGAGATTTATTACATCAAGAAGCAAAAATTGATTCATTCGGTATTGGTGAAAGACTTATAACTTCAAAAACTCATCCGGTTTTTGGTGGAGTTTATAAATTAGTTGCCATTGAAGAAAACGGAAAAATTATTCCAAAGATAAAAGTATCAGAAAATGTCGATAAAATAACAACACCAGGGGTTAAAAATCTATATAGAATATATGATAGAAAGACAAAAAAAGCTGAAGCTGATTTAATTACTCTATTCGATGAAAAAATTGATGAAAGTAAACCAATTTCTATTTTTCATCCAATTTATACTTGGAAAACTACAACTTATGAAGATTATATCTTAAGACCAATGCTAAAACAAATTTTCAAAAACGGAGAGTTAATCTACAAACTTCCAGATATAAAAGAAATTAGAGAATATTGTGCAAGTGAAATTGAAAGTCTTTGGGATGAGTTTAAAAGATTTGATAATCCTCATATTTATAAGGTTGATCTTTCCAAAGATTTATGGGAACTAAAGAATAATTTACTAAAAGAAACAGTTAAAATATCTAAAAAGTCAAAAAAACAGAGCGATTAAATCACTCTGTTTTTTTATATAAAATTTAACTCTAATCCTATCGTGAATTATCATGAAATTTTTATTTATAATCTCCTTAATAATCTCTTAAATAATTTTCTGTCTATTAAATAAGATATTACAGCAGTTATTAAAATTATAATTAAATCTGCCAAAACAACATAAGGTATATTATAATTCCATTTAATCATTTTGACAGTCACAAATATGATTAATCCATATAATCCATAATTAATTAAAATTGAAATAAATATATTTATTCCACCTGAACCACCATTTAAAGCTTCTTTTGGAGTTTTCCAATCAAAATATGGATTAATAAGTCCTAAAATCATATTTAAACTTCCACTTGTAAATAAAGTTAAAGCCATTCCAAGTATAACCGCAACATATACAAGAGGGTTAAAAACATATAGAACCATTGATAATGCCACAACTATTATCGCCGAAATAAAATGTAATACTTGACAGGCAAAAATTTTTGAAATTATATGTGTATTAATTCCTATCGGTGCAGTAGCTATTACCCAAAATGATTTTCCTTCTCTTGAAACGGAACTTGTAGTAAGTGAAGATAGACCACAGAAAAGTCCCAAGCAGGCTCCTACTCCAAATGCAGAAACAAATAAATATCCTAATGATGTAGAAGAAACTAAAACATTTAGAGCAAATACCAGCTGTGACTTAAATTTTAGTCCATAGTATACCGCAATACTAGCTATAATAAGTACCATTATATCAATCATAATTACCTGCATAAAGTATGTTGGAGTTGTTATAATTTCATTAAATTCTTTTTTGAATAATACAACAAGTTTGTACTGTTTTGAATGTGCAACTCCTTGTCTTTTTCTTTTTTCAATAACAGCTTTACTTTCTCTTGAAACAACATTTACACTTCTCAAAATTTCAAGATAATTTCTCTCTGCAAAGAATTTCAATAATAATGAAAGAACTATACAAATAATTAAACCTATTCCCAAATTTGCAATTGATGTAATAAGATTATCAGAAATCAATATTTTTTTCATCCAAACCACAAAGAAAAATATTGATGAAAGCTTTCCTTCCAAATCTACAATAACTTTTCCTATATCAATTCCTAAAGCCGGATTGGATGCGGCTTGAGTAAATATCATATATAATGCAAATAATCCTATTGTAAATAAACCATAAATTAATTTTAAAAATCTATTGAATATTTTACTTGTTCTAAGTAGTTTTCCAAAAATAAGTATTATAACTCCGGTTAGCAAAATTGCTTCCAAGTTAAGTAATATTAGTCCTAAAAAAGTAAAGATATAAAAGTCTATTCCTTTTTTTAGTGTATATCCTGTTATTCCAAATGCAATAACAAAAATTAAAAAGAATGATATGAAAAATGTTATTGCTAAAGAATAAATTCTGGATAAAAATATATCACTACCTGATATCGGTAAAGATAATAATATTTCAGTTTCATTATTCTTTTCAATAAAAACAAAAGCCGTTGCCAATGACAAAAATAATGTTACAACAAATATCCCTACAGAAAAAGTAGTTAAACTTGCTCTACCAATCGTAGTTTGAAAATTGTTAGCAAGAAAACGTCCAAGTTTAGGTGCTCCCCAAACAAACATTATAACAAAAAACAATATCCCCGCTACACCTTGAAAACTTGCTGATCTTTTTCCCTTTGTTTTTAAATTTTGCCTTATAGATAAGATTGCAAAAAAATCAATCGAAACAAAATATTTTATTAAAGTCCATAGTTTAGATTTTTTCATTGTCTGTCAACTCCAAGAATATTTTTTCTAAATCTTCATTTGAATGTTCCTCAGTTTTCAATTCAGATAATTTACCACAAAAAGCAATTTTTCCTTTGTTTATTATAACCAATTTATCACAAATTTTTTCTGCAACTTCCATAACATGTGTTGAAAATATTACAGTATTTCCAGCATCAGCAAACTCTCTTAAAATATTTTTTAAATTAAAAGAAGTTTTAACATCTAATCCAACCATTGGTTCATCAAGAATTAAAACCTTAGGAGAAGTAATCAACGCTCCAATCAATACTAATTTTTGACGCATACCATGTGAATAACTATCTATTGTACTGTAAATTGCATCTCCTAACTCTAATTTCTGATTATACTCTTCAATTTTTTCTTTTCTTACTTTTTCATCTATTCCATAAATATCAGCAATAAAATTCAAATATTTTATCCCTGTCATCTTTGTATAAATATCAGGATTATCAGGAACATAACTAATCATTTCTTTTACTTCTATAGAATTTTCAAGAGTATCAACTCCATTAACTGTGATTTTCCCTTCTGTCTGTTCTAAAATTCCAACCATCATTTTTAAACTTGTACTCTTACCGGCTCCATTAGGACCTAAAAAGCCAAAAATTTCTCCTTCTTCAATAGTAAAACTGATATTATCAACAGCTTTAACTCCTTTTGAAAAAACTTTTGATACGTTTTTAAACTCAATCATTTATAATACCTCCTTATCAAATATTAAAAAGTTTTAATTGTATCAAGTAAAAACTTTTGTCAGTTAATTTTATCACATTTTTAGACAAAAAATCAACATTAATCATTTAGCCAACTTATATTTTTTAGCTTAGCTTATTTGTAAATTATTTTCTCCAAGAATTTCCGGTTTTATAATCTATTTCTATATTCGGTTGAATATTAAAACAATATACGTTAAACTTAATTGCTTTGCCATTGTCCTCAATAGAAATCGCTTCAATTTGAATACCCCTAGCGACAAGTTCGTTACCTACAAAAATAGGTGTTACTCTATATCTTACATGGTTATTTGTTTCCTTTACATAATCGGCTATCATGTTTTCAAAAGGTAACATTCCTTTTGTATTCAAATATCTTGTTCCCGTTATTAAGTTTCTTTTATTTGCATTTTCTCCTGCAAGTTGAAAGCCAATCAGATGACAACGATTATATAAACTTCCTCCTTCAATTCCATTATATTTTACGGATTTCCATACTGTTGGCTTTACAGAAGAAATATTTTCTCTTTTTGAAGTTGGCATCAAATCTTGACCTATTATAGAATCGGCAACTCCGCATCTCTTTAAGGAGTCAAGTTCAGAATATTTTTCAAAAGATTTTGATACTAACTCACTTTTATCAAAATTCGGCTCATTATTATTAATAACAACATAAGGCTTCCCGTTATATTCCGGAAGTTTGTTTATATCAAGTCCAACTATATTAGTATTACTGGTACTTCTATTTTCAATATACCTATGTGTAAAAAAAGCAACAAATAATGTCACAACAAGAAATAGCATAATGCCAAATATTCGTATGTTTTTCTTATCAATTCTAATCTTATTATTCATCTTTATTCTCCTTTACAAATATTTTTCTTGTAATCTTTTCGTGACTCTTTCCTTTAAACTCAAAGACTTCTTTTTCTTTCCAACAGTCTTTTAAAAATTCCTCAAAAACTTCATCAAAAGGATAATCTCTATTCCAAAAATAGACTATAATTTCATCTACTAATGATAAAAATTTTTCTAAAAAATCCCCTTCATATAAAAAAACAGAATTTTCTATAATTTTTGTTTTTTCATCAATAATTTCAAAATTAAATTCAATATCCTTATACAGATCATAGCTGTACTCTGTCAAAAAAAGTTTTAAATTTCCAATTAATTCAAAAAGATTTTTTCTCTGCAACTCATCTTGACTTTGTCTTTTACCAAAAAATTTAATGCCGTTATTTTCATCTAAGCAAACAACTAATTTCATTTATTTTTCTTTTCACTCCTTAAATTTTTAAAAAAGTCTTGTAAAATTTCTAAACATTCTTCTTCTAATACACCGGTTTTTATAATTGATCTATGATTGAGTTCCTGTCTATCTAATACATTTTCAATTGATCCACAAAAACCTCTTTTAACATCCATGGCTCCAATTATAACTCTTTTTATTCTACTATTTACAATCGCCCCTGCGCACATACAACAAGGTTCAAGAGTTACAAAAAGCTCTGTATCTTCAAGTCTAAAATCTCCAAGTTTTTGTCCTGCTTTATTAATTGCAATAATTTCTGCATGATAAACTCCACTTTTTTTGCTCAAAACCTGATTATGCCCTCTTGAAATTATTTTATCATCTTTAACAATAACGCAACCAATAGGCACTTCTCCCTTATCATAAGCCTTTTTTGCCTCTTTCAAAGCAAGACTCATAAAATACTCATCTCTATTCATAAAACTTATCCAAGTCAAAAATTTCAAAATTTTCTAATTTATCCAAATTTTCAACTATTGGATTTCCACCTTTCTTAAGTACTGCAAAAATTCTATTATTTTTAAAAAGAGAAATTAATTTTTTACAATATCCTTTTAAATGTAATTCCTTATTCCCAATCTCATCAAAGACTAAAATATCATTATCTTTAAAATCATTCATAAATTCATAACTTTTTTTCAAAAAAACATCATCAAAAAATTTCATTTCTGTCTCTCTTTCCCCGATGATAAATTTTTCTTCAGTTCCATATCTAAAAAGTTCAATTCTAAATTTATCAGTGATAACAAGTTCAGTCATAATTCCATCAATTTTAGAATTTTTGTAATATTTTTTTATAAAAGCTTTTAATTCCCAACTTTTATATTCCCAGTTATCAAAATATGATTTTTACCTGTATCAACTTTTCGCAGACTTTCAACTAAAAAATCTAAATCTTTAAAATTTATCATATAAAATCTCCATTAAATAAAGACCATTTGGGCTTAAAGTTATTCCTGCCTTTGTCCTGTCTTCACTATCTAAAATTTTTTCAAGTTCATCTTCTTCAATCAATCCTCTGCCGATATCGACTAGTGTTCCAACCATTATTCTAACTTGATTTCTAATAAAACTTTGTCCCTTAATCAAAAAAATTAAATCATTATTTTCTTTACATATTTCAAAGGATTTAATTTCTCTAATAGGATTGGTATTACCTGTTCTCGGACCCATAAAAGCCTTAAAACTCTTTCTTCCAATAAAATATTCTTTGGCTCTTTGCATTTTCTCAATATCCAAAGGATATGGAAAATTTGCCTTGTAATTATAGTAAATGGGATCCATAACTTCGTCTAAATTTAAAATATATTTATATGTCTTCATCTTTGCATCAAATCTTGAATGAAAATTCTCTGAAACTTCTTTAGAATCTAAAACTCTAACTCCAATAGGTAAAAAATGATTTAAAGCAGTTTTAAAATTCAAAACTCCTACATTACTTTCAGTATGAAAATTAATTATATGCCTTAAAGAATGAACCCCTCTATCCGTTCTTCCAGCTGAAATAATATTTATATCTTCTCCGGTAATTTTTTTTAAAGCATCTTCTATCTCTCCTTGAACAGTTACAACATTTTTTTGCTTTTGAAATCCAAAAAACAAACTTCCATCATAACTAATAGTGAGCATAATATTTCTCATAAATTATCTCCATTTTTAAAATATTCCAAATTATTATTTTATCACAATATTATCAATAAGTACATCCTTATAAATTAGATAAAAACTAAATTAATTATAAAAAACAAACAAAACCATATAAAAAAAGAAATTTTTACTAATCAGCAAAATTTCCTTTTTACATTAGTGGTGCAAATAATTTTAATAATGATTGCAATATTCTCGTAATTAATTTTCTTGATTTTATCCATTCAGGTGTTATTTCCATAGAATCTTTTAAAGTATTTTCAAAATCTTCCTTAACATCACTTACTATAGGAGTTCCAAATGTCCAAACAGCACATTCAAAGTGAAGATAAAGACTTCTATAATCTAAATTTATACTTCCAATTACGACAAATCCGTCATCACAAAGAAAATTTTTCGCATGTATAAAGCCCTTTTTAAATTCATAGATTTTCACTCCATTTTCTACAAGATTTTTATAAAATGACCTCGTAAGCAAGTGAACATATTTCTTATCAGGAATATGTGGTGTTATAATTCTAACATCAACACCGGTTTTTGCAGCACTAATTAATGCTTTTTCCATTTCCCAAGTTATTATTAAATAAGGTGTTGTTATATAAATATATCTATTCGCACGTCTAATCATATTAAGATACATATTTTCACTGGTTGATTCCATAACTGGCGTTTCAGAAAAAGGAATTACTACACCAAGATCGTCCCTAATATTTGATTTTTTCTCAAGATCACTTTTATCATACAAACTCAAAATATCAGTATTTTCTCCGGTTGAATAGTCCCAAAGGGAAATAAACATATTTATAAAAGAGGCGACAGCATGACCTTCAAGCTTCAAAACAGAATCTTTCCAATAACCATATTTTTCGTACAAATTTATATACTCGTCAGCTATATTTATTCCTCCGGTATAAGCAATTTTACCATCAATAATTGTCATTTTTCTATGTGTTCTATTATTATGTTTCGGTAAAACAATCCCTTTTACTTGATTAAATTCTACAACTTTTATTCCTAAATTTCTAATTTCCTCAAGTGTTTTATTGGATAATGTCAAAATACTACCTATATCATCTATGATAATTTTTACATCTACTCCATTTTTTACCTTTTGCTTTAGTATATTTAAAACTGAATCTAAAAAAAATCCCTCTGAGATAATAAAATATTCCATAAAAATAAATTTTTCTGCAGTTTTCAAATCATTTAAATATTCTTCAAAACTATCTTCTCCTGACGCAAAATATTTAGTTTCAGTATTAAAAAATACAGGACTACCGGTTGCACAATTTATATATTTAGCCTGCCTATACACATTCATATCAGAATCATTTAGATTTTCTATATCATAGTCCTTTGAAAGATCCATAGAGTCTTTAAATTTTATGGAAAAATTAAAAAGTCTTTTTTTTACAGACTTTAAAAGTCTCTTTTCTCCAAAAGTCAGATAAATTATTCCACCTAAAAATGGAAGTACGACTACAATTAATATCCAAGTTATTTTAAATGCAGGATTTATATTATCATTTATAATTATAAATGTAAAAATCAAACCAACAATCAAATTTATTCCATACAAATAAATAAAATATCTATTAAAATATATTAAAAATACTGTTAAAAACATTAGTTGAATTAAAACCATACAAATTATGAAAAAAATTCTACTAAAAATAAAATTAAAAAAATTTTTCATTTTTTTCTCCTACGTAAAAACAGTGAATTTTTCGTTTTTACATAACTCTTTATGTTATGTTGATATTTGTTAATTCACAATAAACAAAAAGTACATTATTAAATGTACTTCATTGGCGTTCTTGGCGGGAATCGAACCCACAACGGTCCCTTAGGAGGGGACTGTTATATCCGTTTAACTACAAGAACATAAGAAAAGAAGGCTATGAGCTCTCCTTCAATTTTTTAAATTCTTCTCTTTCCATTTTAGAAAATATACAACCACAGTAATCTTGTCTATACATTCCAAACATTAAGGAAAGTTCAACACTCCTTTTATATCCATTTCTCTTTTTAAAATCTGATGGAAGATGTTTTACGCCTATTTCTTTAGCAACTTTTTGCCCAATTTCATTTAAAACTTGTGAATTTTTATAAGGACTTATTGTAAGTGTCGTAGTAAAATAGTCGAAATTTTCGGCTTTTGCCAATAAAGCTGCCTCTCTTAATCTTAATTCATAACAACTATGACAACGAATAGAACCTTCTCTCATTTTTTCCATTCCTTTTACAGTTTTATAAAATCTATCAACATCATATTTCCCAACTACCATATTTATCGGATATTTTCCATTCATCTTTTCAATCAATTTTCTCTGTTCTTCAACTCTAAAAAAATACTCTTCTTTAGGATAAATATTAGGATTATAATAAAAAATTGTAATTCTAAAATAATTAGACAAATACTCAAGGCAATAACTGCTACAAGGTCCACAACATGAATGTAGTAGAAGAGTCGGAGCACAGTTGTTTTTTTCGTTTTCTTTAATTATATTGTCTAACAGCAATTGATAATTCTCTTTCATATTTGCCTCCTTACCGTTTTATTTTAACATAAATAGTATTTAAAATCAAATTTTAATCTATTTATAAATTTTCACATTCTTACAGTAAAATCTATCCAATAATATTATCATTCATTTCACAAAAAAAGAATAATCTTGCGATTATTCTTATGGTTGCGGGAGCAGGATTTGAACCTACGACCTTCGGGTTATGAGCCCGACGAGCTACCAAACTGCTCCATCCCGCGATATAAAAACTAAACTGGTGCCGAGGACCGGAATCGAACCGGTACGATGAGTTAACATCGCAGGATTTTAAGTCCTGTGCGTCTGCCAG